>JAHRXB010000234.1 GCA_019104905.1 Bdellovibrio sp. | reverse complement strand
TTCTAAGAAGGCTCCTGATTGGGTTTGGGCTTTGAAGGCGACGCTTTCGCTTCGTTCATTGAGATAAATGATGCCCTGGTTTCCAACCACTTTGCCGTTGATTTCAATCTGAGCTGATTTTTTTGTGGTGGAGCGAGATTTAACAGTCATCTGTCCCTGTTGCGAGCTTAGATAAAGTTCCTTGGAGCAGAGATAGAGGCGGGTCTCATCACTTTCACGGTAAAGACAGAACACCATGAAGGGCAGATATTTCATGCTATCAACAAGATTGGCCTCGACGTCATCAACGGTGAATGTGGCGATTTCGGAACGAAGACTTTCTTGTCCTTGTTCTTGTTGAGTCGTGGCTTGAGTAATATGCACTTGGGCTTTGGAAACCAAAGTGTTGAGAATCGCTTTGCCGGAATTGTTTTTGACGGCTAATTCGCCCTCTTTGATGAGTCCTGCGGGCCAGGTAAAGACAATGCGGTAAAAGCCCTTTTTGTTCGGGGACGGTTGAATCTGGAAGGTCACCTGAGTGGTATCAAGAAGGATGTCGCCGACCTTGAAGCGATCTTCGTCGAGCAAGGTGTACTCGAATCTTTGCGGAAGGACTTGCAGATTGTTTTTGTCCGCTTGGAAATAGAGAGGCTTTAACTTGCTCGACCGAGTTTGCGCCCAAGAAGGAAACGCCGACAGAAGGCACAACAGCAGCAGAGTCAATCTTAGCATTGCAGGATCTCCTTTTTGATCTCGTCGGCGCTTTTGTGCGCCATGATCGCGTGGATGACAGCCAAAGACGTTGTCATTTTCGAGAGAAAGTCCTCGTTGTGAGAGATGATCACGCGACGAGGGTGTCCCTCCCAGGCTTTTTTTATTTTAGCATTAAGGTCCCAGGCCTCTTGAAACGTTTCCGTGCGAATGGGATTGGTGGTGTCGTAAAACTCCACAGAGGCGGTGTCTAAGTGAATGACCCAGTCATAACGGGCGAATTCTTTTTCTTTGGAGCTTTCCATGGCTGAGAAAAAATGCGCCTCACTGTCAGGCCAATAAGCGACGCTATCTAAAGAGCCGCGATCGCAGACAATAAGATTTTTTTTGCTGACGATGCAAATCAGTTCTTCCAGTTCTCTTTGGGTAAAGTAGATCGCCTTTTGCGCATGAATCATGGCTTGAGCTTCTTTGTAGCGCGGGAAGCCTCCCCGATACAAGATACTGGCTGCTTCAGGAACGATAGCGCACTTTTGGCCCAACTCTTTTTTTAGAGCTTCGATAAGAGTGGTTTTTCCCCCGGAAGGGCCTCCAGTAATAGCGATTTTGACGTAGGAATTCATGCTCCTAGGATCACCAATTCGCAAGCAAGGGTCAAAATAAAAAACTACAGCATATAACGCAGGCGGAAGGCGATGCTATAGAGGAGGCGCGCCAACCAAGAAGGGGCAGCAAAGTCTTTTTCTGAGACAAGTTTTGAGTTGTCGATATCCATCTGCCATTGTTGCAGCATATTGTGCAGGCTGTCTGGGTCGTTCAAAATAACTTCCACCTCAAGATCATGAAGAACGCTGCGATGATTCAGATTGAAGGACCCGATAAAGGCCTCATTATCAATGATCATGGTTTTGGCATGGAGGATGGTCTTTTGATATTCGTAAATGGGAACCCTTTTGTGCAGCAAAAAACGAATAATATAAAAGGCAGCCCACTTCACCATTGGAACATCGGATTTCCCCGGTATAAGAATTTTCACGTCAATTCCCCGGCGGGCCGCTTTCATAAGGGCTCTCAGCAAAGCTCTTTTGGGAAGAAAATAGGCTGTTGTTATGTAAATGCGGGATTGCGCCCGATTGAGTCTCATCAAAAGATCTTTGTAAAGACGGCGTCTCATGCGTTGAGTGGTGTTGAGTCGCAAAAGAGCTTCGTGGGGTTCGGACTTGGGGTGCCAGCGTCCCAGCCAATTAATAATCCCCTTGAGATAAGTGCGAAGATAACTGATTTGAAAAGCCAAAACCAGGCGGCGAACAGCGGGGCCTTCCACCCAAACACCGGTGTCTCTCCAGGCTCTTTTGCCGATCAAGCTTTCACAGTGATCTTGAGTGAAGTTGAAGCTTCCTAAGTAAGCTCGTTTTTCATCGATGATCGTGATCTTGCGATGGGTGCGTCTGTTGATGCTTTTGAAAACCCAAGATCGTTGCGAGGTGTGTTTAGAGAAAAGCCGTCGGACCCATAAAAGGGGATAAGGGAAAGGGTGGAAAACGCGCATTTCAATTCCGCGTTGAGCGAAGAGTCTATCTAATTGCGGAATGGAATAGTAAGAGCCAAATCCATCGACGATGACTTTGACGGTGCACCCTCGTTCGCGGGCCTTTGTCAGTTCTTCTATAATCGAATTTGTAAGCTTATCTACGGCAAAGATGTAGGATTCAATGGTGACGCTGGATTTCGCCTGGCGTATATCTTGAATGAGACTGAGATAGTACTCGTCCCCAGAGTGAAATATGCGAACTTGGCTCCATGACTCCATATGTCGATTGTTCAATAACTTATTAAAAAAGTCGACAGCAAAGAGGAGGGGAAGGCAAACTGACTCTATGACTAAGTGCAATCTATCGAATCTAAAAAGCGTTTTGGCTGGAACCTTTATGATTGTGGCGTCTTGCGGGGCGACATGGGCTCAGGCGGCTTTGCCTTCAGGTAAAACAACCGTGATCTATTTCGGCCAACAGAAGGCTGAAGACTTTGAAACGAAAGTGAAGCCCTTGTTTGCAGAACAAGCGCGTCCTTGTAAGTCTTGTGAGATTGTGAACTACACCCCTTATACGAAAGACGGCGCTGTTGACATGGAGGCTTTGCGAGAGCGTATTAGCTCTTTGCCCCAAGGAACGAGCTTTGTCTTTTTTGATTTTAATATGAAGGTGAATGATCACAATAAGGAGCTTGTTGAAGTTCTTAATAAAAAAGCCGAGGCCGGATTGGTCGTTGTGGGTACTGCCGGGGCGCCGCAGGCGAAAGAGGCTTCAAGTCCTTTGAGCCGTACTGTTTTAGGACAAGTGCATGGGGCTTTGATTATCGGCGAGCTGGCGGAGAGAGATCGATTGATGCCGACGGGTTTTTACGGACCTGAAATGTTAACAGCACTTCGTCCCCCCAAAGAAATTATGGGGCAGGGATACAGTCCTTTGATTTTTGCGGCGGTTTTGGCGGAAAACTGGCAAAAGCGCAGTTCGCAAGAATGGGTTGAGTATTTCCGTTCTAAAAAGATGAAAAGTCGCAAAATCTGGCTCGATCTTGGAGATATGTTCTAAGCGTGCGTCTATCGCCCCGGGAAGAAGACGATTTTGTCTTTAAACTCCTGGGGAATTCTTTCGTTTAAAATTCTCAACGCCTCTTTTTCGGAATAACGACTGGAGGCGTGAATCAAAACAATTTTTTCGCTTTCGATCTCTTTCAGACGTGGAAGAATCTCATCCAGGTGGGTGTGTCCCCATTGGCGGGCTTGCTCGATGCTTTTACGCTCGTCAAGGTAAGTCGCTTCCATAAATAAAATTTTAGATTTGCGAACCCAGTCGCGAGAGTCGAGGAACTCAATCTGAGTGTCGCCCGTGAAGCTTACGACAGGGATGTGTTGAACTTCGTTCACTTCAAGTCCCTGGCGACGGAGGTTGATGATCTCGTCTTGGTGCAGGCCCAGGTATTCAGATTTTAGTTTTTTGTGAATCTCAAAAACAGTGTATCCAAAAGATTCAATGCGATGTGTGGTTGGGAACACCTTTACATAACATTGAGGGTTGAGGGGGATCTCATCATCCGCCTTAACTCCTATGAAATCATATTTGTATTGATGGTCTTCGATCTTTTCCCAGATTTTCATAATTTGATCCAGGGGCTCTACCAGCGAAGACGGCATGTAGAACTTGCCAGGCTCTTGGGAGTTCATGGCTTTTTGAGAAATAATATAGGGGACGCCGGCGGCATGATCGAGGTGTCCGTGGGTCAGAAAAAACTGCTTGAGATTTAAAAGAAAGGGGTACCCCTGGGCTACGTCGAAACTCAAGGAAAGCTCAGGCATGGCGATCGCTGTGCGGATTCCCGACAGCGAAAGGCCATGAAATTTATATTTGGAATGATCCCAGCTTTCTCCGACTTGCACTGACATCCTACATGCAGCGAGCAACGAGGTCGTGACCTATCCAGGCCACGGGACTCTTGGGGCTCCAGGAGTCATGAAGCATGACATAACCACAAGATTTAAAGACCACTTCACTGAGGACGGCCGTGAGAAGATTTTTTTCGTCTTTATGAAGGCTGAAAAGATAATCTGAGCCTTTTAGCATGTGCTCCATTTGATCCAGGCGCGAGTGCTGGGGCCATTGATCGTACTTACTGAATGCCAAAGTGAGATCGTCCGTGAGATATTTGTCGGTGAACTCAATGATCTGTTCAAAGCTGACGTCATCTTTAAGTAAGGCTTTGCAGTCGTTCAGAACTTGCGTCACGTGTTCTTTGTTTGCGCCATCTTTTTGGATAGCTGCAAGAAGAGGATAAAGTGATACTTCAACCCCCTGGAACACGGAGCTTGAGTTCGTAAGGATCTCAGGGCAGTTGTAAACACAACAATGAACGCCTTTTTGATAAAAGGTTTCAGAGATTTTCTCAAGAGCCATTTTGGCCCAGCCTTGAAAATAGCAAGTGTAGGTTTGCCATTTATACTGGCCGCGAATCATGACTTCCGTTCCGTGATAACCATAAGCTGTATAAGAAACATGAGCACCTTGGGCCTCAATTTTTTGGCGCAAAGGTGCTGAAAGTTCGATCAAGTGGCGGAGTGTCTCTGCGGTGACTTCATTGAAGCTTTTCAGGCAAAGTTGACCGATATCGGTGTTCAGCAGGTCTTGAGTTGAAATATGACGATCTCCGACACCTTTGAAGGCACGATTTAAAAGCGGCATCAGGATTTTGGCGCGAGGAACACCCCCTGCCATAAGGTGAGCGAACAAAACATTGGCACCTGCGGGGATGTGCTTTTCAAGTTCTTTCATGAAAAGTTCGGTGTTCTTTTTAAAACGAACAACACCTTTTTTTTCAGACTCTTCAATTGAGGTCCAATTCAATTTTACCTGGTCCCATTCGCCCAGCTTTACGTCTTTCAATTGATCGCAGGGAGTCACGCCGTGAGAGTCTGGCTCCATATCAAAACCAGCTTCAAGAGGCACGTTGATAAAAGGCTGTGGAATATTGGCAGACTCTTCGGCGGTGAGGGGACGAAGAGAGCCATCTTTTTCGCGACGACCAACAGTGGCGCGAACGATGGTCATGCCACGACGTTCGGCTTCTTCAACCAAACCGTTGGCATAACCGCGAGAAAAGAGTTCGCCAAACAACACAAGAACGTCCCCCTTTTTGTAGGGACTCAATGCAGGCTTGTCACGAAGAGGGAAGAGTTGCGTCATAAATAACCTCACTGTTCAAGCGCCTATAGTGTGTTGGGGCCTGTGGACTCGTCAAGTTTTGACTCTGGATGGCTCAGTGGATAATCTGGTTTTTTTGGAGGCAAAATGCGAGTGGTAAGCATGGTTCCGTCATGGACAGAAACATTATTACGGGCAGGAGTGCAAGTCGTTGGACGCACTCGCTTTTGCATTCACCCTCCGAAAATGATTACGAATATCCCCATTGTTGGGGGGACGAAGGATGTCTCCTGGGATCTGGTGGTGGATCTCAAGCCTGATCTTGTTTTGTTGGATGAAGAAGAAAATCCCTTGGAAATGGCTGAAGAGTGTCCCGTACCTTGCCTGACGACTCATGTTTCTTCGTTACAAAATCTTCAGGCAGAGTTAGTGCGTTTGGGAGAGTATTTTAAAAACCCGATGCTCATGGAGTTGGCTGTGGACTGTTTGGATGTCCTCGATGCCCCGAAGCCGACTTGGAATTTCGAAAAGATTCCTGGTTTTCTGGAGTGGGTGAAGCCGCCCTCTCGCGAATATAAAAACGTCGTTTACCTTATCTGGAAGAAGCCCTGGATGAGTGTAAGTCGCGAAACCTATATCGGATCGGTTTTAGAAAAGCTGGGCGCCACGATTGTGGAGTTTCCCGAGGGGGAGAAGTACCCCGTCATTGAAATCGAAGACTATAAAGACTCTTTTTTTCTATTTTCCTCAGAGCCTTATCCTTTTCATAAAAAGATCAGTGATTTGAAGGCCCTCGGAATCGAGGGCGCGATCGTCAATGGAGAGTCTTATTCTTGGTTCGGCGTGCGTGGCGTAGAGTTTCTGCGCGAAGCTCTTTTACTTCGCTAAGTAAACTCCGGGATAAGCCGGGCCCGACATCTTAAAGAGTTGCTCCATCATCTGCGTGGCCTGCTCTTGAGTTTCTTCTTTTTGCTGGTGAGAAGCCGGCATATTGACTTGTCCTCTCATGGCCAAAACAAAACGGTTGAAATCATTGCTAGAACGAAGCGTGATGAAGAAGTTTCTGTTGCGCGCATCCCCATTGTCCTGCATCTGAGAGCTGCCAGACTCTTGAGCGATCAAGTAGTAGTTTTCCATGATGTCTTTGGCTTCGGTGCGAACTTCACCCTCACAGATCATCAAACCACGTGTTGTTGCGGTCGCCATTTCCTCAGCGGAAAGTTGTGGATTGAGGATCGCCAAATAATCACGGCGACCAAACCAAGACTTGGTGTCTTTGATGAAAAGGGTTGGGTTCAGTCTGACCACGGCACATTGTTCGTGTTTATTGACGCGAACTTTGAAGGTGTTTTGTTGCACCGTCATCGAGGTCGAACCACTGACGCTGACAGAGTTGCTGGATGTCTTGGAGTCCGAAACCCCCCACGACATGGCGTAACCAAAATCCACACCGACAGAAAGAACATCCAAGAATTTCTTAGAAAGTCCAATCTTGGCATTGATGCTCGTCGTGCGTGAAGAGAAGGCGGATTGCGACGTGCTCAAAGAAAAGCTGGTCCCTACAGAAAGACCTTGATTCAATCCTTTGACGAATTGAGATCCGCCAACCTCTTTAATAAGAAGCTGTTTTTCAACCTGGAAAAAGCGCGCAGGATCTTTAGCGACCGCATGGTAACAGTCCATGCCAAAGCCCATCACGTGCTTCATTGTTACGCCCCCTTTTTCGGCGTAAAGTTTTTTGAAGTAATCACCGCCCCAGAAAGCGCAAAGCTTTTGAGCCGTTTGCGGTGTCAAAGTTCCTTTGGTGATGATCTCTTGCAGATCCGCCTTCGTCACGATCAGGCGAGGGTTGAGTTGAGTCGAGCCCACCAAGGCCTTGACAAGGGGCGCCTGCGCGTCCGCCGTTTTCAAAGAGATCAGTTCTAAGTTGTTCTCTTTAGAAAACTGAACTTTATCAGCGCGAGCTTGAATCGTTTTATATTTTTCAGCGCGAACTTTTTGTCCTTCAGCAACTACTTTTTGGATGAGGAACTTTTCGCTGCTGTTGTTTTGGCCATGGCCTGTTAAAAGCAAGCTGCTGATGGCAGAAGCATCGATCATTCTTAACGGACGAGACGCCTCATCTGTGTTCAAAGTGATAGGCCCAATAAATGTCGGAACTTCAAGGCCTGTAGATTCGTCAATCAAGGATGTGAGTGGCGCAGAAGCATCTTTCTGAATCACTTGACCGTCTTTGAGATCTACTTTGTTTTCGTCAACAGGATAAATTTCAACAAGTAAGTTGTTGCGATTTCCCAACGCCTTCAAATCTTGCGTCTGAAATGTGATGTCCGTATTGACTTGGCCATTGATCACATTAACCAGCTTATCTGAAGATGTAACATAAGTGTTGTTGGTGTCATAGTCACGGTTTTGTACGACGGCCAGACGAAGCATGTAGATACCATCGCGGAGTTTTTGAACCTCGGCCCGACCGTTGGACAAGCTGGAGTAGATAAGAAGACGCGTGTCCATTTTAAATTGAATCTTCTTCGTCACTGTCAGGTTTAACAAAGAGTCGATGCCATAGTTGTATGAAAGCGTATTGTAGCTAAAACCATCCAACATCACTTGCGTCTTGGGACGGTTTTCTTGAGAGCAGCTCAAGATCAGTTTTTCTGTAGGCTCGACATAGCGCATGTCGCGGGCCAAGGCACCACCGTTGGATTCCCAAGGATTGACGATGATGTCCAGCTTCTCATTCATTCCCAGGTCTTGGTTTTCGATTTGCACAAAACCTTTTAAGTAGTGTTGACAGTCAAAGTACTTGAACGTGATTTTTTCATCCCAGTTTAAGCAGGAGTTGTTGTCCGTCTTAAGCAGGGACGTGGAAGACGTCTCTGTCTCAGATTGTCGGAACTTGGTGATCTTGAATGTGTGAGACCGGGTGGTTTTTTGATCAAGACCGTGGCGCACGCAGGCTCTGATATTGTAGAACACTTCGCGAGTCGCAGTTTTTTCCTCACCCACGCGAATAAAGCGGAACTCCAATTGAGAGACTTCAACCTTCGGCTTTTGGTAAGTTTCCGCCTCGACCGCTCCGGTTTGAGAGCTGCGCGACACTTCCGTCAAAGACGAGTTCACGAAGTTGGCAATTTTGAAGTCTTTAGTTTGTGCTACCACGGTATTGAGTTTCAAGAAGGAAGAACCTTTGATTTGATCGTATTCACCCAAAAGATAGATGCCATCAAAGCCTGTCAAACCTTGAGGGCCATTCACAGGTTGAAGCTCCATGCCGATAATAATCTGGCCGCGCGTGGGAAGTGCCGGCAAAGACATAGAGGATTTGATCGCCAAAGAAGCATTTTCCATCTTCACCGTCATCACTTCAGATTCAGAAAGAAGACGGCGGATTTCTTTGTCATTTTGTTGATAGAGATGAATCAGCTTGAGGCGCGCCTTAAAAGTGCCGGCAGTGAGAGGGCGCAAGAAAGTTTCACCGTTCATTTTAGTCAGTTGAATAGAGGGATTGGGGCGCATTTCAACCAAAAGAACCACGCCGTCCTTTGTCATCTTTTGTTCGGTAACGAAAAGACGACCGTCTTCTACCCAAAGTGGGCGAGCAGTGGCTTTGTTATCAG
>JAHRXB010000162.1 GCA_019104905.1 Bdellovibrio sp. | reverse complement strand
CAGTTCGCCTGGACGAGTTACTACCTCCCTCCATGCGCGATCGCCTGCGTGAGGGGTTCGATAACTTTCAACGCAACATGAAGGGCTTTATCACCGAAGATGCCCAGGTCTATGGTGTGGAATCACGCACCAGTTGCCCTGTGCGTATCACTCGCGATAACGATTCGCTTGAGAGTATTTCCCATGCGGGTCTTTATCCCGCAGGCGAAGGCGCCGGTTATGCGGGCGGAATCACCTCGGCAGCCTGCGACGGAATCCGCATCGCAGAGAAAATCATCGAACATTTAAAGTAAAGTCTCTAACCCGAGGTCCCGTCAGTCACCTCGGTCTGGGATGGATTTCATTTTGGCATTGCACCATTTAAGATTAGGACTACTCCTCACGGCCCTTCTGTTGAAAAATAATCGTTGTTTACACAACAGGGGCTTCACTGAAGCCGAGGGAGTCTTATGAAGAAAATCGTATTGGGTGCCATTCTTTTAGGTCTTTCACAGACCGTCTTTGCAACGGAGATCTTGCCAACTCAAGTTCCCGTCCCCAAAGACAATCCGCTAACAGAAGAAAAAATAGAATTGGGAAAGCAGTTGTACTTTGATCCCCGCCTTTCCAGCAGCGGAACCATTTCCTGCAACAGTTGCCATAACGTCATGGCGGGCGGAGAAGACAACCGCAATGTCTCTGTCGGGATTGAGGGAAAAACCGGTGGACGTTCTGCCCCTACGGTTTGGAACTCTGCTTTTTATTCAGTGCAGTTCTGGGACGGACGTGCCCCGACACTTGAAGAACAAGCTAAGGGACCTATCACGAACCCCGTTGAAATGGGCCTTCCTTCCCACAAGGTCGCTGTTGAGCGCATCAAAAGTTTAAAGGGTTACGAAGTTCAATTCAAAAAAGTTTTCGGCGGAAGCAATCCTGTAACTATCGATAACATTGCCAAGGCCATCGCCTCTTACGAAAGAACTTTAGTGACTCCAGATGCTCCGTTTGATCTTTATTTAAAAGGCGACAAAAAGGCTATGACCGAAGAACAAATCAAAGGTTTTGAGCTCTTCAAGACTGTCGGTTGCACATCTTGCCATACCGGTCCTATTTTTGCGGGTCCCACTCTTCCCGTCGGAACAGGTTTTTACATGAAGTTCCCAACCTTCCCCGGAACAGAGTTCGACAAAAAGTATGAGTTCTCAAAAGATCTTGGCCGCTATGATCAAACTAAAAATGAGGCCGAGAAAAACATGTGGAGAGTTCCTACTCTTCGTAACGTTGCTTTGACGGCTCCGTACTTCCACAATGGTGCTGTTAAAACTTTGGATGAGGCTGTAAAAGTCATGGCTAAGACTCAACTCAACAAAGATCTTAGCAAGGACGAAGTTAAAAAGATTGCTGCCTTTTTGCACAGCTTGACTGGAAAATTCCCTGAGCAAAAAATGCCTCACCTCCCGATGAACTAGTTCAACACACCTCAGCACCAGTTTCAGATATCTGAAACTGGTGTCCTTTTCTCACCGACATTTTTTGGCGCGAGCCTTGCAAAATATTCCTTCGAATCATAATCAGGAGGAATAAATGTTCGCAAAACCACTTTTCGGGGTCATTTTGACTCTCTTGTTGGGTGCAAGCTCCTTCGCTGCCCCGCAAGAAAGAACTCAAGAGACACTCACCCGTTCTGCACAAACCGGAAACAGCGTTCGCACAGAACTCTCGCAAAACGTCTATCGACAAGAACCTTACCAAGCAGAATACACGGTTCAAGTTCCTTACGAAGCTCAAGAAACTTATTACGAGAGCGTCCCTTATCAAGTCGAAGAAACCTACTATGAGGATGTCCCTTACACCGAACGAGTTCCTTACACAGACTATGAAGAGTACTACGACAATGAATACGTTTGTCGCAACGTCACTCGCTATCGGCAAGAATGTCATAACGAACGCGTTTGTGCCCCTGGCGGACGCCGTTGTGAAGACGTCACAGAGTGTGGCACAATCAGTCGTGGAGAACGCATCTGCAAAACACGCACAGTTTGTAGTGATAACGGTCCTCGAGAGTGCCGTGACATCCCCCGCTGCCAGCAAGTTCCTTATACCGACAGAGAGTGTGGATGGCAGACCGTTCGCAAGACTCGACCAGTTACACGTTATCGCGATGAGGTTCGCTATCGCAAAGAGCTTCGCAAGCGCACAGTTACTAAATATCGCCAAGAAGAAAGAACTCGCACTGTCACTAAATACCGCGAAGAAGCACGCTGTTGCGTCACCAAATATCGCGATGTTTTCGACCATCAGTTCACACAACCCGTGACCATCGTATTCCCTACCGAAGCCTCTTTGTTGGCAAATGAACAAGAGCGTATTCAAGTGGCTTTGACTGGCAACGAAAACAATCCTCAAGTAAGTGTGCAGGTTCAGTCCGACATCTTTAGTTATGAGGTTGAACAAACTCGTCAAGAGGGACGCGATAAAGTCTTGGTTCTCAAAGTCGTTCCTAAATGGACGGGTACGAATGCTGGCTCAGCAACCGTTCAAGGATTCAAACTTAGCTTCATTAAAAATCAAGGACGAATCACTTTTAAAGAAACCATTTCGTCTAAAAGACTGACTACCGTATACACTTTAGAGGTTCGCGACACTCAAGGACAAAATCTTGTCTTCGAACACCGCTTCGAAAGCAGCGACGCGAAGACATTCGAAGTCGAAACACCTGAATTGAATCGAAGTGGAAAATACGCTCTCCTGTTGAAAGTTGAAAGACATGGTATCAATGTCGTCCAAGGGAGCCTTACATTCGAGCAGACTGGCTTTTACGAAAAGAAGGAACTAGACAGTGACGAAGTTCAAAGTCTTCGCAATGAAAATCAAGTTCGCTTATTGAACATCGAAGGACTTGGCGCAGAGAGAACTGTTCTGTTCCAAGATCTCACTCCCGCCGTCGAAGAAGTAAAAACGACTTATAAACTGGTTGTTTGGAAGAAACTTTCTAACGGAAAAATTGAATGGCTCAATGAAAAGACATTCTCACGAGAAGAAATTCAACGGGCCGATGGCCTTTTGGGAATCGCCTTTAAGAGCCTCGGCCTGAGTCCTGCCTCGGATCAAAAACTATATATGGATTTGGTCGTTCGCAGAGAAAGCCCTCAGTACCTGGGCACTCAAAAGGTTCAATTTATCGTGAACAAGACGTTTTAAAAAACAAAAAGGCCGGAGAAAACTCCGGCCTTAGCTATTTATTCATTTAAAGAAGTTGAATCAATTGATCCTCTGTTACGATAGGCTGCTGTCCATCAATAACGGGAACATAGTCCCAGCCATCATCAGTCGGATTATTCTCATCCGGAGTTGTCACCAACTCCTCACCTTCGGCCACATCACCCCCGCTCGACGAAGAATCCCCATTCCCAGAATCTGAATCGACTGAATCATCGTCAGAACCAGAATCAGATGAATCATCAGGAACCGGAATCTTCATTGCCGATTTCAACTTAAGTACCGGCTTTAACAAACATCCACCGTTGCCTTGCACCACGACGGACTTCAAAGCATCGAAATCAACGACGATATTATATTGGTGCCCGGCTTCGAACTGAATTTTATTCGTAAGGATGATCTTCACACCCGTTTTTTGCGCACTGGGTGTTTTCAGTTCACAGACGCTGTCGTTCGTCTTCACCGCAAAGTGTCCTTCTTCTTTCAAAATCAGACGAATTTGCTGAATCTGCAGACCTGCCGGAGCGACGATGTCTTGCAAAGGCAGCGTCACCCCGTTTTGCAGTTGCAAAAGGTCCACAGCCCCAAGGCCTTTAGCTAAAATCAGTCGCCCCGCTTTCCCCACCCCGGCGACAAGCACTTCCATATGATCAATATCCACAACAACGGATTTCAACTCTTTATTGGGAGCATCTGTCAGCGCGAAGCTGACTTTAGACTGTGTGGTAGGACTATAACTTTGCGAGCTTGAGGCCTGGTCCAAACTGCTCATACTGCTAGTTGAAACCGGAGTGCTGCAAGCACTGATAATTCCGACACCCACGAACAAAACAAATCTTTTCGTAAACTTTTGCATCCTACCCTCCTGGCAGATTACTTACCCAAAGCATACGCCTAAAAGTTCGAAACAAAAAATTGCTCTCTGGCTGGGACGATCATTTCAGGATTAATGAAAAAAACTTCGACACTTTAAATTAGAATAGAAACACCTGAGAGGCCGATTTACAAAAAATAGACAGAAAAAAATGAATTAATCATCAGAAAAAAGAATATAAAAAAGAGAGATCCAGAAAGCTGTATTTACTGTCGATTGTGCAACACGATACTCCACATCAGAACGCAACATATCTCTTATGTACCGATCCCCAGAAAGCATCTGCTCATAGGTCAGCCCTTCCTTAAGTCCCTTCTCGACGTGATCACGGAACTTATGGATTTTTGTCAAATTAATCTCGGTCATATAGATTCCACTGGGGTCCAGCACATTTAAAGTCAGCTGCAAAGAGGACATCAGGCTGACATTGACGTATTCCGCATTCTTTCGATACCACTTTCTTAACTGAGTAAATTGGGCTTCATTCACCCTCGGTTTTTGTCCATGATTCACAAAAAGGTCATTGACCAGGTTCATGAAAATAAACTGCTGGGAGTACTGCTTTAGCAGAACCTCATAACGATCACTATTTCGCGCCAACTCAATCACCCTTAGAAGAGTCAACGGCTTTTCCATCGTCCCATTTGTCAGTGTATTGACAAGCTCCACGATATCCTTGGAATCATGAGACTTGGCATTGGCATAAGCCTTGAGCTCTTTTAAAATTTTCTTTTGCGTCAGAACTGGCAACTGATGAAATTGGAATTGAAAGAGTTCATAGTGATGATCAAGAAGAGCCACATAGTGTTCTGCCTTAGATGCCGGCACATCTTGACGGTTTTCTCGAAGCATCCTCAAATAGCTTTCATACTCCCGGACATCGAGCTGTTTAATTATTTTCGGCTTCTTTATTCCGTAGAAGGCGTTAAAAATCTTATCCGTCACAGAGAAGCT
>JAHRXB010000145.1 GCA_019104905.1 Bdellovibrio sp. | reverse complement strand
TCTCTCCGACGATATAAGCAATCCAGCTTTGACAAGCTTCCCCGTGATCGACACGAGTGAAGTTCCCGTCCCCGCTGCCATCTTTGGCCGTGCCTTCCCAGTAAACGTGGGTCTTACGGAAGCCCACCTCCTGCATGATATCGCGAATCTCAGGGATCGACCAGACTCTCCAGTCATAAGAGAAAACTTGTTCGATCTTCTTACCCCACACACGGAAGTGAATATGGAACAAAGCTTCGTTGGTCACAGGATCAAAATTGGTCTGATCCCAATAGTAAGTGAAACCTTCGTGCTTGATGGTGTCCTCAATCGCGTCATAACACTGACTGCCGCCGAAAATATCCACTAAGAACATGCCATCCTTGTTCAAGGATTTATAGACATTTGCAAAGTACTTTTTCAAAACGTCTCTTTGCTTGAAGCAGAAGTAAGAAAAATTCATCCCGGCGACAATATCGGATTTAGGCAGATTGGGATCAAGAACATTGCCCTCAATCAGTTTCATGCGACGCTGCTGTTCAGGCTTCATCTTCGCCAAATAGTGATGACGACCATAAGCCATGGGCTCTGGATCTAGATCAATACCAATCGCCTCGTGACGAGGGTTGAGCCTGATCCACTCTGTTGACAACGCAAAGGTTCCACAAAAGTCCTCACGGAAGGTGCGTGGGCTTTTCCCTTTAAGTTCCTTGTAGGTATCACGGATAAAAACCACGTCGTTTTCAGCAGACTGAACCGCTTTTCGATAAAGTTCATATTTATCAAAAAGGATCTTCGCGCTTTTTTTATTTACGCGACGACGTACTTTCTTTTTGTGGGACACTTCTTTTTTAGCCATTAGGGCACTTCCGCAACTACTTCGCGAATCGCGAGTTCAATATCGTTAATCTGAGGGACAGAGTTTTTCTCAAGGTTCGGATGCAAACCAATGCCCGGCAAGTTTTTACCCGCCAACACACGAGGACGCGCCATCAATTGATAGAACAACTCTTGAGTCACTCGATAAGCCAAATGCTCACCAAAGTTCGTCACTTCTGTGTCTTCATTCACAAAAAGAACCCGTCCGGTTTTTTCAACAGAAGACTTAATCATCTGCCAATCGTAAGGGTAAATGGAACGAAGGTCGATCACTTCAACAGAGATACCTTCTTGCGCCAACTTATCCGCCACTTCATCACAGAGATGAACCATGCGACTGTATGTCACCACGGTAATATGTTCTCCCGAACGAGTGATCTTGCCTTTACCGATCGGCACTAAATACTCTTGCAGATCCGGCCAACGGGGCTTCCAGCCTTCCGCATTTTGAACCGGCTTATCAATCATCGCCTTCAGTTCTTTTTCATCTGCGGGCTCGCCTGGAATCAGTTCTTCCCCTTTATGGCGCATCAATGCTTTCGATTTCAGATACAAAACGGGATTAGGATCCTGAATCGCTGACAACATCAAGCCATAAGCATCCAACGGATTTGATGGCATCACGATCTTCCAACCAGGAAGACGAGACGCCCACGCATCAAAAGAATGTGAATGATAAACAGAACCAAAGATCCCCGCACCCACCGGAGTCATCACCACCATCGGAAGCTGAATCTGACCGTTCGTACACCACAAGGTGTTCCCGGCAATCTTAAGAAGATCGATCGTATTAAAGATATAATCCGCAAACTGGATCTCAGCCACGCAACGATCTCCACCCATGGCAATTCCCATCGCCATGCCGATGATACCGCGTTCATCCAACGGAGAGTTCCACGCTGTCTTCAAACCTTGAGTCGCCGTGAAAACACCTCCCAAAGGAGCTCCCACGTCTTGGCCAAAAATATCTTTAACGCCCAAGTTCGTTTCACCATAATGAAGGGCCATTCGGATGGCCTGTGCAACACTTGCCATTAGAACTTCCTCCAATCAGCATTCTCATTGTTCACGTAGACATGATCCCAAACGGATTCCGGCGTCGGCACGGGTTCCTGGCGAGCTTGCTCTTGAGCAACCACACCTTCCGTTTCGTAGATCTCCCAAATTTTCTTCGCGGCTTTTTCAGTTAACAAGCCCGCATCAATCAGACGCTTTTCAAAGCTGAGCACAGGATCAAACAACTGAGGTTTTTTATTGGCTCCGTCAGCTGAAGAGTGACCATACAAACGCGTCACCATCGCCTCAATGAAAGAGGGCTTCCCTGTCTTTCGGATATATTCCATCTCTTCTTGCAAAGCGAGATAGGTTTCAACAGGATCATTTCCATTTATAACGCGCGAACGGATATTAAAGGCACGCGCACGATCCGCGATATGTGTTTCACCGTGTTGGCCCTCATACGGAGTCGAAATGCCGTAACCATTATTTTGAACGGTAATAAGAAGCGGCAACTCTTGTCCTTTACGCGAAGCCAATACCAAGCATGATGCAAAATCACCTTCCGCTGTTCCCGCGTCTCCGCCTGTAACAATCGACAATGCTTTCTTGCCAGCTCGCTTTTGCGCGTGAGCCGTTCCACAAGCAATCGGGTATTGAACTTCCAAAGGAGAAGTAACCGGCGCCACATTCCATTGAGGAAAACAATAGTGACTGGAAAAGTTTCGACCGCCCGTAGATGGATCTGTCGCTCTATTCATCATCAAACGAATAGAGTCGATCATGTTCAGACCCAAGGCGACCATCGTGGGAGTACAACGATAATGTAAGTGGAACCAGTCATGCTCTAAGCCCTGACCTTTTCTGGCCAGCATTCCCAGTGGCACACCCCAAGCTTCTTCACCAGGTCCACCAATCCAGAAGTAGGCTTCCCCGGCCTTGTAGATTTTAATTAATCTTTCCTCAAGGACACGCGACTTCACCATCAGATCATGCATACGCAGCAAAATCTCTTCAGAGAGTCCGCCAAAATCGTGCTTTTTGGTTGTCACTTTTTTAGAAGTTTTCACGGATGTCTTGGCAGCGGACTTCAGGGTCTTTTTCGCAGACGCCTTACCTCCCGCTTTTACAGTGGTCTTTTTAGACATTCAGTTCTCCATTAAAGGGTCGATTTCCGGTCTATCTAAGCGAAAAGAGAGGCTTTTGTCACCTCGAAAGAGCCCCAAATCCCCCTATATGCAAAATTTCCGAGGAGCGATGCCCCATCTCTAGGCAATAAAAAAGCCCAGGGTTTCGCCCTGGGCTCTAACAACAACAAACATGGCCCTCAAGGACTCCGAAGCCGCCCTACTTGGCGTTACTAGCCTGTTTCGGCGGGACCAGGGTCTTCCCCTCTTCCAACTGAATCAGATCCAAAAGAACACTCTCGGCTTCCTGAATATCAGGACGCTTTAAGTACTCTTCCGTTTTCTTGGCCTTATTAGCGGTCTTCTTTGCCTTATCTTTTTTATCTTTTTCATTTTTATCTTTAAGCACTTCGCTGACACGGATCACTTTGCCGCGCGCTTTGGCTTTATTCAGCTCATCTACGATTTTCTTAAACTCGTCGTTCTTCGCCACACGCTCGGAAGATCTGTCGCGCAAAGATTTCAACCACTCTGGTTTGATCTCTTTCCACATCCCCGGACCTTCTTTCACGTAGGCATCTGGCGACAAGAAAGGCTCAATCGTTTTTGGCGGCAAAGAGTAATCCATGTACTTCTCACCGATATCATCAGTACTGAAAGGACCTGGCAACACCACGTCTGCATCGACACCACGATGCTGAGTGGATTTCCCGCCCGGAACAAAGAACATTCCCACCGTCACCTTGATTGCACCCAAGTTGTTGGGAATAGGAAGAACAGACTGCACACTGCCTTTACCGTAAGTGTGGTCGCCACCGACAATCACTGCACGTTTATAATCTTGCAAAGTCCCTGACACGATCTCGGAAGCGGATGCGGAAATACGGCTGGTCAAAACAACCAAAGGCCCCGCCCAGTCCACAGTCGGATCCGTATCACGAAGAGCCGATTCGGCACGCCCTTCATTCTTAGACGATTGTTTTACAACATTTCCAGTTTGGAAGAACAGACCCGCAATCTTCACGGCGTCTTCTAAAGAGCCCCCACCGTTATTGGAAAGATCCAAGACCAATCCGTCCGCTTTCTTTTCATTAGCTTCTTTCACGAGCTTCTTCATGTCTGCCGCAGAAGAGCGCCCACCGCGTCGAGAGTCTGCATAGAAAGACGGGAAGTTGATAATTCCCAACTTCTTTTTCTGCCCGTTGATTTCTCTGTCCACGAAGGTGATCGAAGCCGCTTCGTCTTCAAGATTTACTTTTTCACGAGTCAACGTCACATCAAAACGTTTTTTACCGTCGCCTGATTTACGCAAGATCGTCAAACGCACTTTCGTGCCTTTGTTCCCGCGAATCTTTTTAACGACGTCTTTTAAATCCATGTCGATCACGTTTTCCATCGGACCTTTTTCCTGACCGACAGCTACGATCTTATCTTGAGGCTCAATCTGCCCTGATTTTGCAGCCGCTCCACCAGGAACCAACTGTTCAACAACAGTAAAGCCATCTTGAGAAGAAAGAGTCGCGCCAATTCCTTCCAATGACAAACGCATTTGAATTTCAAAATCTTCAAGAACGTCACGAGAGAAGAAGCTGGAATGTGGATCTAAAGCTCTTGCAAAAGAATCCAAATATCCTGAATACAAATCATCCACTGTGGTGTCTTGAGTTCTCTTCACCGCACGCTCGTAGTTTTTTGCGACATTCTTTTTGGCTTCTTCCAACTTCATGTCTGTCGCCAAATAATTTCCGATTTGGAACTGGATGTATTTCTTTAAATACTCATTGGCCTCATTGCCATCCTTCGGCCACGCTTTTTTCTCGGGATCAAAAGTGAACTCCGTCGTTGCATCAAACTTAAAATCTTTTCCAAGATATGTTTTGGCAAAAGACGCACGGTCTTTCACTCTCTCTAGGACAATCTTTTGTGTTTGCTCTAGGAAACTGCAATCGCGGTTTTTTGTTTTCTCAAAAACATTTCCACTGATTTTTTTAATTTGATCTACGTCGGCTTGAGTTAAATAAATTTTTGAAGGATCCAATCTTTTGAGATACTGATCAACCACGCGAGTCTGTAAATCTGCATCACGATTAGAATACTTAACGTGATTCGCCAAGAAGCCTTGCTCAATGACTGTAAGATAACGGCACTCTAAACCCTCTTTTAATTGGGCAGATGCCAGTGACGAGATTGCCAATGAGCCGGCAATAATGAAACCTTTAACACCTCTAGAGAATGAACTCATGATGATCCTTCCGTGTCCGCGCTCCCTCTGGGAGCCATCGTGATTTCATTAGATTATCAAAGATTTATAAGAGAGCATTCAATTTATGAAGCTCGTCATAAATTAGGACGTGGAAGAAATATTAAGACTTTCGTCGATCTTCTTCAAAAAAGGAAAGTTGTGAGAGGTTCTCTACTTTGTCCGCGCGCAAACCCCCCGCCTTTACTTCATGTTTCACAAAACTTCCGTGCTGAGTTTCGATCATGAAGAAGGACATTTCAGGGTACCTCGCCTTTAGTCGAGTCATCTCTTCAAGAATAAGCTGAATATTTTTAGGATCATCATCAGACATTCCAAAGCGGTGATGAGGATTGTAGCCATAAACTTCGATGGCTTTTTCCACACTTGCGCGAATAGCTCGTTGCTTCAACTCCGCTGTGCCTTCTTTAAACTCAGGATCCCCCAACTGCACACGAGTCTCTTTGTGACTTACTGGGTAGACACTTAGATAGTTGGGTTCTAAAGGAAGAACTTTATTTTGCACAAACACCCGGATCCCATCTTTCAGGGTTTCAGGATGATGTCCACGTGCCGTAATAACCGAAAGAGGCCGTTGATTGAAAGCGGCATGATAGAAACATTCCCAAGAAGGTCCCTTCCACTGAAAATCAGCAAATCCCAAAGCTTCGGCAACGTCTTGGACAAAGACCTGCTTCTTGCCTTGCAACTTTGCTAACTCATCAATGTGATGGTCACGAAAATTTCGGAAGGTCCCGGTCATATCGCAGTAATCAATATCATACTCTGCATACAAACCGGATTTACCAATGGATTGATGATATTGCGCAAAATCTCCACTGGAAATCTGCACTTCACGACGATCCTGTTTATGGAAAAGAATCAGAGGCGTAGTAAGAAAAGCAATGTTATCGTCGAAATCAAAAAAATAAAAACTGCGCCCACCTTTATCGAAGTTTCTATCCTTCTCAGGTGCGCGATTGATTCCTAACTCCAACTGTCCCTTACGGGGACTGTCGCTCATAACAACTCCACTTTCTAACTAAAGTTGGAGTGAATTTAACAAAGAAACCCCCTCTGGAAAAGGGGGATGAACAAATTACTTTTTCTTCTTACGAGTGACTACTTTTTTGACACCGAGAGCTTCGGCTTTTTCTTTTGCGGTCCCCGCCTTCTTCAGGCTCTTCTTCGGAGCGGCTTTCGCAGAAGCTCCTTTGCCTTTCCCCTTCGCCTTGGTGCCGCCCTTCTCATTGATTAGAGCCACGGCTTGCTCCAGGGTCACCGTTTCAGGAGTTGCTCCCTCAGGAAGAGACACATTCACTTTTCCACTCTTAATGTAGGGCCCATAAGGTCCATTATAAACTTGAATCGCCTCCCCAGAATCTGGATGAGCACCAAGCTCTTTCAATGGGGCCGCCTTACCACGGCCTTTTTTGGGCTGACTTAGCATCTCGATGGCTCTCTCAAGAGTGATCGTAAAAATGCTTTCTCCTTTTGGAATCGAGCGATAGTCCCCTTCGTGAACCACGAAAGGACCAAATCGTCCCAAGCCCGCTTTGATATCCTTGCCCGTGCCGGGATGTTTTCCCAAGGTTTTCGGCAAAGACAAAAGATCCAACGCCATTTGCAAATCAACTTGCTCAGGCTGAACGCCCGGAGGCAAGGATGCGCGCTTGGGTTTGTCGTTCTCTGGAGACACGTCTCCCAATTGAACATACGGGCCATAACGACCACTTAAAACATAAATGGGCTCGTCCGTTTTCGGATCTTTTCCTAAGGCGTCGGCTCCATTGATTTTTTGATCAATCAATTTTTCAGCAATTTCCGGTGTGATATCCGCCGGAGACTCATTGTCAGGCAAAGACGCGCTGACATCTTCTCCATCCCGTTTTGCTGTGAGGTAAGCGCCATAACGTCCCACATGGAACTTATATTTATCCATGCCTTCCAAAGTCATGGTTCGCGCATCGTCTGGATCAATCTTTTCCTCTTGCGCATCCACGCGGGCGCGCAATCCTTTTGGCCCCTTGTAAACGGATGCCAAATATTTTTCCCAATCCAAGTCGCCATCAGCGATATTATCCAGGCTTTGCTCCATTTCAGAGGTAAAGCCCAAGTCCACATACTCAGAAAGATAATTGCTTAAAAGTTTTGAAACGATCATCGCCGTAAAGGTCGGCACCAACGCTGTTCCGCTCTTACGAACATATCCACGATCAATGATCGTTCCGATAACAGAGGCGTATGTTGAAGGACGACCAATACCTTCTTTTTCCATCGTCTGTACGAGGCTCGCCTCGGTATAACGAGCGGGAGGCTTGGTTTCATGAGACGTCGGATCCAATTTCGCGCACTTCACGCCGTCTTTCACTTTCAACGCCGGCAAACGCACTTCTCGTTCCGCCAAATCTGCTTCTGGATCATCACTGCCTTCCACATAGGCGCGCAAGAACCCCGGAAACTCAATGGTCATTCCCGACGCTCCGAAAAGAGCGTCACCCACTTGAATTTTCGCACTGACTTGTTTCTGACGAGCATCCACCATTTGCGAAGCAATCGTTCGTTTCCAAATCAAATCATAAAGACGGAACTGAGTTCCCGTGAGACCCGTTTCATCCGGATCCATAAACTGATTTCCAGCAGGACGAATCGCTTCATGGGCCTCTTG
>JAHRXB010000137.1 GCA_019104905.1 Bdellovibrio sp. | reverse complement strand
TTTCAGTCTGACTGACGCCGGCCGTGGCCTCGATGTTAAAATCGGTCTCACTGGAATGCCTTATCGCGATGCGAAGGTTCAAACAGAAAGCATCAAAATCGCTCAGGCCCTTGGCAACCTCAACCTGAATCAACTCCCTATGGGATCTCGTGAGCATGAGTTGGTCTGTCAGCAACTTGAATCTGCATGGTTGGATTGGTCCGCAGCGATCGATCACTTGGGTGCCGTGCAATTCTTCTGTGATATGATTGATCCGGTTTTAGATGTGAAGATGGATTCTTCCGTTGTCACAGCTTGCCGTGGCAATACTCAACTTAACGGCAGAACTTACATCAAATCAGTTGTTGATTCCGCTAAAGCCATTTTGGTACAAAAGGGCTTTCAGGCAGACGCAAATCTTGTGAGTCAAAAACTCAAAGCATTGCAATGTCCAATGCCTGCAGTATCAGTAATGAATCAGTAAAATATTTTTCTCAGTCTCCAAACGCCAAAAAGCACGAGGTTCAAACCTCGTGCTTTTTTATTTCCTCAAATATCTTTAACCTTTAAAATCCCGAAGCGTCTCCCACCTTTCGCGAACTGGACTCCTTCGCAAACGCTGGGGCATAGACTTTGGCGGAAGGTGCTGACGTCTTTTTTGTTGCCACGGTCTTCGGATGAGACTCGTGCTGGCCCTGAACAATCGTACGTAGATCGGTAACCAGATCGGCCAACAACACCGCCTGAGAAGACATTTCCTCGGACGAAGCTGCCACTTCTTCAGAAGACGCCGCATTGCCCTGGGTCGCCTGATCCAATTGATTCATGGCTTTTGAAATCTGCTCTAGGCCACTGGCTTGTTCCTGACTGGCAACGGAAATTTCATTATTCAGATCCGCCACTTTCTTCACAGAGCCCACGATATCTTTAAGAACCGCACCACTTTGACTCGCAATTCGGGCCCCGTTTTCACTCTTAGAAACGTTATCATGAATCAAAGAGGTAATATCTTTCGCGGCTTCCGCACTGCGTTGCGCCAAAGTTCTTACCGCCTCCGCAACCACGGCAAAACCTTTCCCTTGCTCGCCAGCTCGCGCCGCTTCGACCGCCGCATTGAGAGCTAATAGATTTGTCTGGAAGGCGATATCATCGATGACGGTGATAATCTCTTCGATCTTTTTAGATCCGTTGGCAATGTCTTCCATAGCTCCGATAAGCTTTGTAATTTCAGATTCACCCAACTGGGCCGAGTCTCTGGATTTTTGAGAAAGAACATTGGCCTCATTTGCATGATCTGCATTCAGTTTCACCATGCTGGACAGCTCCTCCAGCGACGCCACAGTTTCTTCCAATGAAGCCGCCGCTTCAGAAGATCCCGCAGAAAGCTGTTGGCTGGCGGCAGAAAGTTGAGTCCCCGAAGAGGATGTCTGCTCAGCAGCTCCAGAAATATCTTCGCTGATTCGGCCTAATGATTTGGCCAAAGAGCTCGCGAAGAAGAATCCAATACAGGTCGCAACTAAGAAGCCAATAGAGATGACTGACACAACCATGACCTCACCCCGACTTGAAATTTCGGCGGCAGTGGCTTTTGATTTTTTAACTTCTTCTTCATGAAAGACTAACAGTTCATTAAGACGATCCGCATGATCTTTACGAACGGCCGGAATAACCTCGTCCATCAGCTTATCAAGATCTTTTTGGCGGCTTGCATTTCCCGACAGAGCCACGACCTCTTTGGTTTTGTCCGTGAATTTAACCCAGGCGTCTTCCACTTTATTAAACAAGGCTTCTTCCCCGGGAAGGAATGGGACCTCAAGGTATTTTTTTGTAAGATCATCGTAGACGACCAAAGACTCTTTGAAGTCATTAGAGTATTTTTCCAACTCTTGGGGGTTTCTTGCCATCACACTTCGTAACATTGTGCGATTGACCTCTTGGGCACGATATCTAATACGCCCCAGAGCCTGCACGTTCGGCAAATTCTGATTGGCAATGACATCATAGATCTGCACCACCTGTCGATTTGAATACCAACCAATTCCCCCGACCACCAGTAGCAGCATCGAGATACCCACAAACGCTGAAACCATTTTTGTTTTCAAACTGAACTTACTAAACATGAATCGCCCCCGACATCCCAAAACGGTATAGTTAAAATCAAGGACGATTGGCGCCTTCGACATGGCGGTTTGTATCGGAGGTGGTTTTAGAAATCTAAATATCCGTCAAAATAAATTCACGGAGATCTAATAAAACTCATTTTTATAAGCTGTGTTTGTTGGACGCCATCAAGGAATTTACAAATCTCAACAACAATGTGACTAAATACTTATGTCGTCTGCAAACACGAGAAGATTTTCTCTCCCGTTTCAAGACGAAAACCGCGTTGTGTTTTATGGGAGCCTATTCATCAAGAATATAGTTGATCGGATCAACAGCCGTACCGTTGATGCGCACTTCATAGTGCAAGTGAGGCCCCGTGGATCGCCCGGTGTTTCCAACAGCTCCAACGACATCCCACTTATTCACTCGTTGTCCCGCTTGCACATAGACTTGAGACAAATGCCCAAAACGAGTGGTCACTCCGTAACCATAGTCGATCGTGATCAACTTTCCGTAAGACTCGTCATAACTGGCAAAAACAATCACCCCATCGGCGGGCGCATAAACTGGAGATCCCGGCGCCGCAGCGATATCCAAACCCGCATGCAAGGTTGTTTTCCCGGTAAATGGAGAAATACGATAGCCAAAGCGTGAGGTGATCCAACCTTTTGCGGGTTTCATATTTGGTGTGGAGTTCAGCAAACTCTGTCTTTCCGACAGACTCTCCCACAAATCAATAACACTTTGCTCTTTTAACTGGGTTTCCTTCACGGCCTTATCAATACGCACGACCAAAGAGGCGTAATCTTTATCCGCATTTTCGTTGGCCAACTCGCCGACCTGATCATTCAGAGGTTTTGTATTGGCAAAAACCTGGTCTTGAGCCGCCAGTTCAGATCCCTCTTGGCGCTGCTCCATCGGTTCATACTCTTCAACCTGTTGGCCTGCCGCGGGCTTCGGCCCCATCGTCAACTTGGTGATACGGTCTTCAGCATCAACGTTGGTGATCAACTTCAATTTAGTGGTGAAGGTCTTTACGCGCTCCAAAGAGTTCTCAAGCGCACTCACTTTACTTTCGACCACTTGGAACTGCTTGATGAGTTGGGCATTTTCAGCTTTAAGGCGCTTGTTTTCCATCGCTTGCAAAAGCAAACCAAAATAATCCACAAGCCCAGCCGCAAAAATGATAATAACAATCGCAGAAATAAAAGAGATGGCTTTAAGCCAAGCAGCCGAGAGCACAATCTTACGGGTTTTCCCCGTCTGATTGCTCACCATAAACAGCGTGACTTTCTTTTTATCCAACTCTCAGACTCCTTCGAGATCTATTCATGAAAATGCAGCAGCATGACCGTGACGTTGTCGTCTCCGCCATTCGCCAAGGCTTGTTCTACACAAGCTTTCACTGCTTTGTCAGGTGTATTTTGGTTCAAAATCTCAGAAATTCTTGAATCCTCGACTAGTCCAGAAAGACCGTCTGAGCACATCAAAAAGATCTCCCCTGGGAAAATCTCTCTCTCTATGATGTCGGGGTAAACATCCCGTTCATAACCCACA
>JAHRXB010000122.1 GCA_019104905.1 Bdellovibrio sp. | reverse complement strand
CAGCCCATGCAAAGCAAGAGCATATCCGCCAACAACGGCATATTTGAGTTTCGCGTCCTTAAAAGCATCAACAATTTCATATAAGAGCATTTTTATATTGTATATACTTGTATATACAATGTCAACAGTTGCAAATTTCTTTGTCTTTACAAGGCCTTAGAGCGAACTTCTTGCTCAAAATACGGTTCCATCATCTTCCGCACCCGCTCTTGAAGCTGAGGTCTTGATTCTATCGAGTACTCTGAAGGATCCACCGGCGGCAACACGTACAAAGTGACGGTACGACTCCACACTCCCCAGTTTGGAATAATATGTCCTTTAGGTAAGATCGCCGCCGCCCCTTTGATGACCACCGGAACAATCGGTGCGTGCGCATTGATTGCGAAAATAAAGGGTCCCGATTTAAACGGCCCTAATCGCTCTGTCTTTTGACGAGTCCCCTCAGGGGCTAGGGCAAAGCGCTCCCCCGCTTTGATGCGAGCCTCAGACTCGCGATACACCTTAAAGACTTCTTCTCGTCGATCGCGAGCAATCGGCAAAATCCCCGCGCGTCTCATCGCCGGCCCGAATACGGGAATTTTAAAAAGCTCAATCTTAGCCCCGAAACGAAAGCTTCCCAAATATCCATTCATCGCAAAAATATCAAAGAAGCTGGTGTGGTTAAAGACATACAAAAATCCTCCGGCGGGACGATTCTCTAAGCCTTGGACCTCCACTTTGACTCCGAACATTCGACAGGCGTTGCTGGTCCAAAAAACCACGATTTTGTCTTCCAATGGACGATTTTTCATCGTGAGATTCACGACAATCATCGCCAAAGAACAAAGCATCGTATGAAAGGGAAAAACAATTAAAGCCAATAATGAACGAGGGTACGAAAGCAATTTCAAAAACATATTAACTCAACTCTGGGAACAAACGCTTACGGGCGGCGTTCCTTTGTCTTTCTTTATAAGCCTGATGCTCAGAGGGCCCCGACAAAATCTTTTGGTGCGCCGACTGATCCATGATCTGCACCTCGAAAGGATAGAAGAAACTGAAATCCTCTTTTCCTCCCGGAGGACGCACATGGATTAACTTACGAGAGATAAATTTAATAAAACGGTAGTCTTCTCCGGAAAAGAAGTTCTCTTTACGCAAGAACTTCACGTTCTCCCCCTGCTCCGCCAATTTCTGATCAAAAGCCGCCTGAATGCTTTTTTCATCCAAAGTATCCAAACGATGGGAAAGATCATCACAAACCTGCATAAACAGATCTACCGGATACAAGTTATTGGAACTTTGATCCGGCATAATATGAGGAAAGCTGATCACATTTTCACGAATTAAAAAACGAACCACTTGAAAAGTGTCAAACAGGTTGCGCGTGATAAAACGCACACCCAGCTTATCAAAGATCTTCATGGCCAAAGCATCGGGTTTTGCTAAAAGCTTAATCACCGTGCTAGAGGATGTTTTAAACGGCTTGACCTCAAACCCCAAAAGCTCGATCGGATCCAACTGGTCTGTGGGACTTTTTAAAAAGGTTAGATGAGTCGTGCCATCATGCAAGATGCAATCTTGAAAAGGTGTTAAGATCTGAGACTGAATCTCTTCTGAAAAAGAACTGAAAAGATCATTTTCAGCGTGAACAAAAACATGCATGCAACGAATGATCGCGCAGGCCCAGCGCTGCAGATTCTGTTCTTCGGGATCCGAGGAGCTGGCGTAAATAAGAAGTCGGCGCAAATCACCTAACTGTTTGTGGTCGCGAAAGACCTCAGGCAAATCTGCGTCCTCAAACCCCAGCTTTTCCACCATCAACACCAAAGCGCGACGGTGGTAGTACCAAAGCTTTTCAAGATCGCTTTCTTTATTGACGTCAAATCCGTAACTTAAAAGAAATGAGGAGGCCGCCTCAAGAGAATGAATGTTCAATTTGGGGATTTCGATAGCCGAATGCCCCCCAACAACTGAATTAAGAATAGAAGAGTCAAAGATGAAACGTTGAGGCATAACCCCTATCTTCAAACTCGATAGGGGTCGAAGCAAGACGCGGCGCTTATTTAATCAAAGAGCAAGTGTAGGCTTTAAAGCTTCCTAAAGTTCCACTTGTTGCCTGATAACCCGCAACAGCCGTGTAGTTTTGATAGTAGACAGTGCCCTCTACAGTCGAGTTATTAACCTGACCCTGGAACACGATCTCGCCGTAGCTGTCTTTAAAGCGAACCTGGAATTGACGCGTAGTACGATTAATCATTCCCTCTGCGGCCGCCGTGAACTCTACAACGTAGGGTTGAATAGTCTGACCATTATAAACCTGATTCACATAAGAGTCGAAGATCTTAATAGTCACAGAAGAAGCCGTGGTGACAAGCTTCCCTTGGCTGTCAAACTGAAAAGTTCCTCTGAAATCGATTCCGGTTTTATCATTGATATTACCGCTAATCGTTCCCAAGCTTTGGGGGTCTAAAGTCGCTGATACAAAACTCTTCACTTGATTTTCAAACTGCGCCGAAGCGTAAGGATCATAGATCTTACCCCAGTTCATCGCCGTGTTTCCGCAGTTATTCGGAACCACGCTGTTTGTTGCGACAGTATTTCCTCGGCCCGCGACGCGAACGGCACTTCCATCATCCTTCTTACCGCAAGCGGACAAAGACAGAGCCATTAGTACAAGGATCCCCATCGCTGATTTGTTAAAGAAAGATTGATTCATAAGTGCCTCCTGCCAACCTATAAGGCAAGAGCCAGACCAACTGGAAACCGAACCTATTGCTTTAAAAACAAAAAAGTCGTTTCAACCTGAAACGACTTTTTCACAAAGGACGATTTATGTACTCAGATGTCTAGGAAATCTACAAAAGCTTATCCAACCCCTGAAGAACAGCGACTTCCGAGTTCAACCAACCCGCTGCCTTCGCGTCCACAAGGCCTTGCTGCAGAAGCTGAGTGGCTAATTCTGCGGGTTTCTTCACCGTGCTCAAATCCAACTGCGGATCGATTTCCTTTAAGAAGGCATTCACTTTCTCATATTGAGACTTACGAACCAACGCCTTTTTACCATCCATATCAAAGCGAAGTCCTTTGGAAGAAAGAAGCTTCGACCACTTTGCTCTTTCTTCTGCCGTCAGGAAAACCTTCGCCACTTTCACTTCTTTGGTGAGACCTGCCCCCACCTTCACAACTTCTTCGCCTTCATTGGCAGCAACCAAATCCAAGTAGAGGTTTGCTAAGGAAACAGCCTCATCTTCTGAAATTAAATTTTTAGGCAGAAGGGCGCTTACTACAACAGCCGCACCATTGTCTGCTTGCTCCGTCTCTTCAATTCGCGGCAATAAAGTCGCTAAGCCTGCGGCCAAGGCCTTTCTATTTCCGGGCAAAAGACTTTGGTAGAAACTTAAAATCTTACCCTGTTGTTCAGCGGTCAAATTGTATTCTCGTCCCGCCAAGGTCTTCCCTTTTGCAAGATAGGAACTTGTTCTTAATTCTTCAATCTGACGATTCAACCAATCAACCGCAATGGTCCCATCCGCATTTCTCCACAGATCGTTCAAGATCAATGCATAACCCCCAGCCGCGGCTAAAGAGCGAGCGCGCTCTTTGGTCAAGGCTTCATCCATACCGAACTTAGAGTAAAGCACCTGGCCGGATTTGACGCTTTCCAAAGAGGCAAAACTGGGTGCCGGTGTCGAATTCTTTGTTGTATCCATCAAAGCTTGACCGACAAACTTGAGATCATCCTGATTGACCTTGCCCCACTTGACGGTATCGGCCAAAACAGAATCCAAGCTGTTCACAACCTCAGGTTGATCCCCGGGATAAGTTCGACCAATGATAGAGGCAAAGAGGATCTTCACAAAGTTTTGTTGCTCGTCTTTGGCGTCCAAATATTTTCTTAAAAGAGGGTTATTGCCGGCATCAAAACGTTCACAACCGTAAACCTGCAATCCCTGACTGTTTGCCAAAGCGATATCATCGTCAGTGCAATACTTTGAGATCTTTTCATCCAACGCCGTGTCGTTAGAAGAGTACGCCCAATCCATTGCCATCTTATCGTAGGACAAAGGCGCATTTTTGATTTTTGCCGACATCAAAATGTTATCAATGCCGCTCACGTAATCCATGATCGAGGTTGAAGTCTCAAGCCCCTGATGAGCCAAGTCTTTCAAATACGTCTTCGCTGATTCATAAACATCTTTTGCGGACGCTTTCACCGAGAAAGATCCCGCAAAGTTATGACGAAGTCCCAAGGCGTGACCCAATTCGTGAGCCACCGTCGAACGAACACTGTCTTGAGCCAAACGCAATCGCTGAGAATCACTGGCTTCACGGGCGATCTTATTCACTGCGAGCAGACTTTGCGTCAGATCACAGGCGACAGCTCCCGCTGCGACGGGGATGTTCCCATTAAGACCGACAAGATCCGCAGAACCGACACGAGTGAACACCGACGGCATAAACACTTGGGCTCTTAAAAGCTCTCCGGTCAAAGGATCTGACTGACCAATGGCATATGCGGCACCCGAATCCAACCAAGGAATCCAACGGATAAAGATACTGCGATCTTCCGGCCCCGCCTGAGGATCAACGCCGGTTTTAGTGACGATAACTTCTTTTCCGAAGACCTTGTTCCAATAAAGAGCACCCTCTTTCACGGCCTCAACATAATCCACGGGCACAGCAGAAGAGATGCGAACAACGATGGGTCCTTTTGAAGATGAAAGATCCCACTTCGTAATGAGATTCGTCAGATCCTGGCTGTAACCTTTTTTCGCCACCTTGGTCACAAAGAAACCCACACGGCGAGATTTATCGTACTCTTTTTTAGAGAACTCGGAAGAAAGGTTGTAAGAGCGAATCTGAATATTCATCGCCAGGGTTTCCTCGCGAGTTTCAACATTCAGACTCTTGTCCCCGCCGGGCTTCACCGCGTCAGAGCGCACCTTGGAAACCTGTTCAAGCTCGATGTTCTTTTCATCAAACTTGATATTGCGAACAAAAGAATCCGTCACAGGCAACGAAGAGAACGACCCTTCGGTCAAATCATTATTTTTGCCGCGCGCCCCGTCCACGTCATAGGAGCTTTGTATAACAAAAGTTTTAAGCCCTTGTCCCCAATCAAACGTCACGGATTTTTCATCCTCAGAGACAACATCAAAGGTTTGAATCAGATTTACGGTGCGGATTTCCTCATAGATGCTGTTATAGTTTTCACCCAAAAGGGCCACTTTATTGCCGGATTTTTCAAAACTGACAACCAGGGGCTTTAGATCATACCACTGTGGCGTAGAGCCTGCGGTTTTCCCTGAGGCGATCAACAAAAAGATTTTGCCTAAAGATTCTTTTTGAATCGTGATGCAGGAGGCAAGACTGCAAGCAGAGCTGGGACTCTTATTGAAAGACTCCAGCATATTCGCCGGGGCTTGCTTTTCAATGACGGTTTCCTTGGTACACGCACTTAAAAGCAAAGATGAAAGTAGAACGCTGCCAACAAAGATGTGCCGTTTCAATGTCATTACGGAACCCCCTAAAACATTTTTCAAGTGCATTTATGCCAAAGAATTGCCAAGATCAAAAGAGATCTGAAAAAAAGAATGAAATGTTCATAATGTTTACAGGAGACCCATGGCTCAAACCGCGCCTACTGCAGCTAAGACTTTTTTTGGACATCCCCGCCCCCTCTTTACCCTGTTCCTAACGGAAATGTGGGAGAGATTCTCATATTACGGAATGCGGGTCCTTTTAGTCCTTTACATGACTCAGTATCTGTTTGAGCAGGCTGAGGCCGGCAAAGAGGTGTTCGGTTACGCCGCCATCCGGGGCGTCCTCACGCATTTCTTCGGCCCCATGTCGCACCAGGCTCTGTCGTCGCAGATTTATGGGCTCTATACGGGTTTTGTGTACTTCACGCCCTTCTTTGGGGGACTGATTGCCGATCGTTATATCGGACAACGCCGGGCCGTCTACGTGGGTGGGATTCTTATGGCGATCGGACATTTTTTAATGGCCGTTGAAAGTATGTTTTTTCCAGCCCTGCTCTTTTTGATTTTCGGGAATGGCTTTTTTAAACCCAATATTTCCACTCAAGTGGGAGGCCTTTACAGCGAAAACGATCCTCGTCGTGATGGCGCCTACACCCTGTTTTATATGGGCATCAACTTAGGGGCGATTTTGTCTCCACTAATCTGTGGCACCTTGGGACAAAAAGTGGGTTGGCACTGGGGCTTTGGCGCCGCCGGCGTCGGCATGGTGTTATCACTGGTTATCTATCACTTTGGGGGAAAGAACCTCCCTCTCTCAGAACATCGTCAAAGTATTCAAGAAGTGGAGTCGGCAGCTCACAAGCCTCTGACTAAAGAAGAATGGGGTCGCACGATCGCATTGACCTTCCTTTGTATGGTCACGATTTTCTTCTGGGGTGTTTACGAACAACAAGGCAATACCTTGCAGCTTTGGTCAGATCAAAGCACCGATTGGAACTTCTTTGGCTTTGAGATTCCCTCCACGTGGTACCAATCATTCAACCCACT
>JAHRXB010000083.1 GCA_019104905.1 Bdellovibrio sp. | reverse complement strand
CGGCGATCGACATTCGTGCCACGAACCCCGAAGCCTGGAATGAGTGGAAGTCGAAACTTCTTAAAGAGCTGGTTATAAGTTTGGAATCTAAAAAGGCCCAAGACTATTTTGACTTTCAAACGCTGCGGGCTCGTAAAAAGTTGAATATTCCTTCCGAGATTATTGAGGAGTTGGGTCCCGTTCTGCTAGACAGTTTGGCCATGAAGGATTTGGTGGACGATCTCAAAAAAGCAGAGTTGGCTGAGAGTTCTTTAAAGCCCTGGGTTTATAAAACTCGCAAGGGAGAGATCTGGATTCGCTTCCATGAGAAAAAAGATCGTAAAGGCCTTTTAAGCGATTATGTGGGGCAATTATATTCATTGGGCTTGGGAATTCGTCATGCTTCGATTCACACCTTATCCAAGGTGGGCGTTTATGACTGGTTTCAGGTGGTGACTTCAAAAAATATTTCTCAACTGACCAAGATTCTTGAAAATGCCAAGGTTCAGTCTAAATCGATTCCTGATGTGAAGTTTGATGGAATTCAGCTTATCAGTGCCGATGAAAAAGAGTGGGTGATCAGTTTTAAAGGTCCCGATCAGCCAGGCCTTTTGGCGTCAGCGGCAAAGTCTTTGAGTGATTTAGGTTTTAGTATTAAATCAGCGAAGGTGCATACCTGGGGCCGACAAGTGGATGATATCTTTTTTGTGAAAGCCTCAGAGAATCCTCAGCAGATGATTGAAGCACTTAAGGAAAAGTATCATCTTTCGAATTAGGCTGAGATAAAAACATGAAGCTGCCCTGTCAGAGCAGCTTTAGGGACGAGAAAAATTAATTTCCCTTTTTCTTGGAAGCACCCGTAATGCCGGTGTGATTTCTCCAGTTGTTTTGAGGATCTGTTTTAGTGCGATTGTGCCAAGCTTCCCATTTCTTTTTAGGAAGTTTGTGGGAGACATTTCCTTTTTCGTCGAAAATATCTGGATCTTTGCCTACTAGAAAATCACCGATGGATTTGAGAATTCCCATTTTAAAACCGCTCCTTAGATGTCGATTTAATATAATCGAGGAGCGGCCTTAAGGGGAAGACGGAATCATGGAACTTATGCTGCTTGTCAAAAATTAAGAACGAGGGTTTGCGCAAACGTCGATAATGTCCAGACCACGGTCTTCAGACACTTTGCCTGCGCCCTTATAGAAGCTGAAACATTGTTGTGCGGCTTGTTCATACGCCTCTTCGTAACTGCCAGCGGCTCTCTTGATTTCAAGGGTTTGCCCTGAAAGCTGGTACTTAAAAGTATATTCTTTCCCTGGGGCTTCTTTGCTGGTCCAAGCAAAAGAGCTGCAAGAAAAAGCCAAGATTGCGATAGTAAGAAGTGTCTTCATAAGTTCCCCCTTGTTGGGTTGTCCGTCTTTGTCTTTCTAAAGAGCAAGGGGTGGGCCATGGGCCCCAGGGCTGTCTCGTTAAAATACACGCTAAAGCATTGAATATATTGAAGAATAAGGTCTCAGTTTGGGGCATGCCAAGCGGACCGTGTTAGCACCCCAACATGACAGGTTTGGGAATGCGGTTGAATATATTTTAGACACTGGCTAAGCTCAAAGAAATCAACCAAGGACGTGTGTGATGAGATTTTTTCTGTTTTTAGTTTTGAGCCTTTCTTTTACTTCCGCCTTTGCTGTCACCAAAGGGCAATTCATGGGTCGCCAGATGATCATCAATATCGCGTCGACTCAATATGATGGTTCGGTCGATGGGACTCCTCAGTTGTTATTTGACGTTATGAACCGCCCTGAACAGGATTCTTTCTTGGGGAAGGGGAAAGCCTTGGAGGCTCCTCAGAATGTCTTGAACTTTGTCTGTGCCCGTCGCGGAGAGAACAATTACCAGTGTTCTATTTATGTCCATCAAAGTGCTTACGGTCGCATCGCCCCAGGGAAAGCCTATTTCGAAGTCAAAGGGGATCAAGCCAAGGCCTTGTTTGATCAATTTCATACCAATGGAGCAAATTTTTCATTCCGTGACGAGGCGAACACCTTCGCCATTTGGGCCACCCCAGCACGATTTGTAATACAGTTCTCAGACCAGGGTATTTAATAGAAATCCCATGGATCAAGAGCGTATTTATGCTATAAGAGCCCTCTGAAAAGAGGGCTTTTTTTATGAAGAATCTCGTCGCCATTTTTTTGCTGTTACTTTCCACGGCAGGGCATGCTCAAACTCTTTTGGTCAGCGATGTGGATGATACGATCAAATTGGCGAACGTGAAGGATCTTTCTTCCGCGGCACAATATGCTTTTGATGAAGAAAGCCGCTTCTTGGGGATGAGTGAGCTTTACAATCTCATCGTGAAGGATCGTCCTGAAACAGAAATTGTCTATCTATCCCGGGCTCCAGAGTGGTTTATGGGGCGAACTCACCGTAAGTTTTTAAGAAACGGTAAGTTCCCGCAAGGAACCTATATCCCTCGCACGGACTACAGCAGTGATGTTCACAAGATTCAGACGTTGCGCAATCTTCTGGATGAGAAAAAACCCCGTAAGGTTATTCTGATTGGTGACAATGGCGAGCAGGATGCCGAGATCTATGCTCAGATCGCAAAAGAATATGCCAATCAGGGGATTGAGTTTTATCAATTTATCCGGGTTGTTTATAGCAAGAATACCTACTTGGACGGAGGCGCCTTGCTTTTGCAAGACCAGACGGGGTTTGTGACACCGGTTGAGATGGCTCTGGAGTTAGAAAAAAACCACTTACTTGAAACCAGTTCGGTTCAGTGGGTGATGGAAAAATTAGTTCCCAAAATTCTTATGCAAAAATCTCATGCGGCGGAAGGGGAAGTGGCCTTTCCTTTTTTTGTGAGCTGCGGAGATCTCAAGTGGACTTGGGACGACAGTCTGACGCGCTTTGAAGTCATGAGGTCTTTTAAAGATCGTATTGTTGCTCGTTGTAAAATTAAGCCCTAGTTGTCTATGTTGTAAAAATACCAGCTTCCCCGTGTTTACGAAAATATCTTACCTCGGGAGATTTTAAATTTCTCCCCGGATGAACAAAAAGCGACTTGCGATTCTTGTGCGATGTCGCGTCCTCGATATCGTGGGAAGATCCACTATCGCGAGGATTTGAAGTGTTGCACTTTTCATCCCTTTCTTCCGAACTACATGGTTGGGGCTCTTTTTAAAGAAGAGTCCTCAACGGAAGCACATCGGATTTTTCGTGATAAGATCGCGCGTCGTGAGTATGCGCTGCCGATTGGAATGGTGGCTCCGGTGAAATACCAGGTGGCTTTTAATCAAAGGCAAGAAGGTGATTTTGGGCAAAGGGAAGAATGGCTTTGTCCCTACTACAACAAAGAAAAGCAAAATTGCAATGTGTGGAGAAATCGCGGCGTTGTCTGCACCACGTTCTTCTGCAAGAGTTCTTATGGAAAAGCAGGACTTAAATTCTGGGAAAAGATGAGCAGCTATCTTTGGTACGTGGAGCTGGCCTTATTGGAAGAAGCGTTGGTGATGTTGGATTTTTCCCCACGTCAGATTATGACTTTATTAGATTATCACAATCGTTTTGAGGGGACAGCGGCTGAAAAAAAATCCTGGGTGATGCCAGAAAGTAAGGCCAAAGAACTTTGGAACGGGTATTATGAAGATCAGGAAAGCTTTTATAAGAAATGCCACGATGTCGTCGTGAATATGGATAAAAAAGCATTTCATGAATTAATCGGCGAGCAGGGGCAGGCGTTAGAGGAGGACCTCTTTTCATTTCTACCCCATATGGTGAAAGAGAAATAGACATGGCAAGCATTAAAGAAAGACAAGATCAGGTCATTCAGGAATTCTCAGCGCTCACGCAATGGGAAGATCGTTATAAAAAGATTATTGATTTGGGAAAGACTTTGCCCGAATTGTCCGAAGATTTGAAAACAGAGCAGAACATCGTGAAAGGATGCCAGTCTCAAGTCTGGTTGGTGGCTCATCTCAATGAACAGGGCCAGGTTGTTCTTCAAGGTGACAGTGATGCCCTGATTGTGAAGGGCTTGGTGGGACTTTTGTTAAGAGTATATTCAGGGGCAACGCCGAGTGAAATTCTCTCAACACCGCCTGAGTTTTTAAGAGCTTTGGGGTTCGAAGGGAATCTTTCTCCGAGCAGGGCCAACGGCCTGCATTCGATGTTGAAGCAGATCAAACTCTATGCGACGGCTTTCGAATATCTTCTTAAGAATAAAAAATAGTTTGTTTTTCCTCCTCACATTACGCAGACTTTTTAAGAGGGGAATGTTCAGGATGAACATTCAGAGGGGAAAAAGTGAAAAGGAATTCATTTGTAGCGGCCATCAGTGTCGCGTTCGCAGCCACGTGTTCAGTTGGATTTGTTAATATCACACCCAAAGTTATCTACGGAGAAGACAATCGTGCTGATGTGTACGAAGTCACTCGCGCAGATGTGCGTGAAATTGCAGACTCTACTGTTGCCTTGATTCATGTTCGTGATCTTACGGATTCAGGAAATGGTGTGATGAAAATCCTCACTTCTCAATATGGCCGAGAGATGAATCTTTGTTCTGATGAACCGTTCTACGATCAACCCACGGCTGCAAACTGTTCGGGTTCTTTGGTGGGAGAAGATCTTATAGCGACCGCGGGTCACTGTATCAGCAGCTCTGACTGTTCTAGCTATGCTTTTGTTTTTGGTTTCAAAATGACCGATGCAAAAACAGGTCCTGAATCAGTCCCTGCCGAGGATGTTTATAAGTGCAAAGAAATCGTGGCTCGCGAATACACCAGTGCGCAGGACTACGCTTTGGTCAAATTGGATCGCCCTGTTCGTGGTCATCGGGCTTTGACTTTGCAGCAAACACCAGTTCAACCCGGGGATGCAATCTATGTGGTAGGTCATCCATCAGGACTTCCCACGAAAGTGGCAGACGGAGCGGTTGTTCGTAATCAGTTGGGAACTTATTTCAACTCCAACCTAGATACTTACGGTGGAAACTCTGGCTCTGCTGTTTTTAACGCCAGAACTAATGAGGTTGTTGGAATCCTGGTTCGCGGAGCAACGGATTTTACCTATGATCGCGCGAAAAAATGCACTAAGAGCAATCGTTGCGCAGAGGATGGTTGCCGCGGTGAAGATGTGACGAACATTTCTTACATCGTGCAAGCGTTAAAGAAATAATAATAAATTAAATCAAAAGATTGAAAAGGGAGCCCCAAAAAGCTCCCTTTTTATTTTGTGTCAGAGGTCTTTTTCGTAGAGTCCACAGCATCAGAACAAGAGGATTTATCGCCCCGTCCTTCTGTGTTTTTCCCACAAGTGGAGGAAGAGGTTTTCTTTTGAGAGGTGCTGGCGGGCTCTCGTGGGATTGGTTTTTTTTCTGATTCCATTATCTGTTTTCGCAGGATGAGCTGAGTGGCATCCATGCTGCTGCCATCCGGTTCAACCCAATTTGGTGATCCCTTGATGAAGTGAGGAATACTTAAGAGAAAGGCGATGAAAAGAATCTGTTTCATAGGGCCTCCCTTTACATAGAAATCCTAGCATGTTTAAGACGAGTATTGATTAAATTGTCAGGTGACGCTCGTCGTAGGGAGGGAAGTGTGTATCCTGACGAGATGAACTCTCGCCAGGATGAATACGTGAGGAATTTCTGAATGTTTAAACCGTCGCGTGAACGCGGTGAGTGTCATCCATATCGTCAAGATAGTTCAAAAACTCTTCCACATCTTTACGTTGGGCCTCTGTGAGCTCTGTGATGTTCTTAGCTTTGAAGGACAGTTCACTGGTTGTGATCTTCCAGCCACGCTTCATTAAAGCATCACGAACAGCGTCCAGATCCTCGGCATTGGTGAAAAACTCACAGGTGCCATTTTCATCGCGAGAAACCTCATTGGCGCCCGCTTCGATAGCTTCCTCGTCGGGATCATAAGATCCGTCCTTGGTGCCTTCGATAAGGCCGACGCGATCAAACATCCACGCCACAGATCCAACTTCTCCCATATTACCTTCATGTGATTTAAAGGCGTGACGCATATCGGGCGCAGTTCTGTGTTTGTTATCAGTTTGGCATTCCACGATAACGCCAACGCCATGAGGGCCGTATCCCTCGTAGGTGATCTCTTCGATAATTTTACCGTCATCCAAAAGACCAGCACCCTTTTTAATAGCTCTTTCGATCGTATCATTGGGGCAAGAAACTTTTTTTGCGGCATCAATGGCCAAACGGAGACGGGCATTGGCGCTCGGGTCAGGGCCACCAGCTTTTGCAGCGACAGAGATCTCTCTGGCTAGCTTGGTGAATATTTGCCCTTTTTGTTGAGCCTTCTCAACTTTACCCGCGTTTTTCCATGACTTTCCCATATATCTCCTAGCGCAGATCGATTGTTTATTGCGCTAAGTGCTATTGCAACAAATCAGGAAATATTTGGCAAGAAAGGGAGCGGGATGTAAAAGGGGGCATGTTCAGTTTTTCGACTCCCGACGTGTGGGATAAGATTAAAAATATCGAAAAGTCCTGCGAAGAGGCTCTTAAGTTGACCAGTCCCTGGACTGTTCCCTTGGAGCCGGCTCGAGATGTCCCCATTTTGCATCCAAAACAACACCCTCCTAAGAAGGGATTCTCTACCCCCGAGGGCCAGGCGCGCATGCTTCATGATCTGGCAAGCATTGAGCTTCAGGCGATGGAGTTAGGGGTTCGCACCTTGACCGAGTTTCCAGAGGCTCCAGATGGGTTTCGTGAAGAATTGATGGCTGTGACGATTTCTGAAGCAGAACATTTAAGAATGTGTCTTGAGGGGATTGAATCCCTCGGTTTTAAGTGGGGAGACTGGCCGGTTCACTTAGCTCTTTGGCGTGCGGTCGGGCCTGAAGACAGTTTGTTGGATCGCATCTTGATTGTGCATCGCTATCTTGAAGGCAGTGGGCTGGATGCGGGGGATACTTTGATTCGCCGCCTTGAAGGCACGGCAGGAAAAGAAACCATTCAGAAAATTGTGAAACAAATTAATTTTGAAGAGATCGGCCATGTTGATTTTGGTTCTCGTTGGTATCGGGAAATTTGCAAAACCGATAAGCGCGATCCGGGTGTGGACTTTCCAGAACGCATGGATTCATTAAGGCAGCGTTTGCCTAAAAGGATTGAGCCTTTGAACAAAGGCCTGCGCCTGAAGGCTGGCTTCACGGAGGCGGAGATTCAATATTTTGAAAATCTTCGTCAGGATTTTTTAAAACCTCGATAGACTTTAGATCAATCAAGGCTTTCGTCGTCTTCAAGGAAACGCCATTTTCCTTCAGGAAGTTTACCCAAACGAAGGTTCCCCACGCGCACTCGTTTTAATCCCGTGACTTTAAGTCCTACCGCTTCGCACATGCGACGGATCTGACGTTTTTTTCCCTCGCGCAAGATGAAGCGTAATTGATCTTCGTTAATCCATTCGACCTTGGCTGGCTTTAAGGGTTTTCCATCCAAAGAGAGGCCGTGATTGAGAAGTTTTAATTTGTCAGCGGGAAGCTTTCCCTCGACGCGCACAATATACTCTTTTTCGATCTTAGATTCTTCGCCAATGATTTTTTTGGCGATACGACCATCTTGAGTAAAAAGCAAAAGCCCCTGGGAATCGATATCCAATCGTCCGGCGACGGCAAGGCCCTGAAAATGTTCCGGGCGCAGTCGTTGTTTAGAGTCGCCAAATTGATTTTCCGGAGTGATCAGTTTTACGGCCGGTTGGTAAGGCGGTTCAGGTTGGGCAGAGACATAACCAATGGGTTTATTTAAAATGATGGTTGCCAAACGCTTTTGTTGTTTTAAGGCTTGCGCCTCAAGAGTGATCTTGACGTTCGGATCTACTTTTGTGCCTAGTTGATCGATCTTGATCCCGTCCACTAGAACGAGGCCCTTAGAGATATACTCATCGGCTTCACGGCGCGAGCAGATGCCACGTTCGGCCATGAGTTTTGATAAACGTACTTTTTCTTCGCTCATAAGCGGATCTCCGTCCACAGTTGGTCCATTTCGTAAAGACGAAGAAAAGAAATATCTTTGTCAGAAAGGGAGTCAGTGAGTTTTTTAAAAAAATATAATGTGATATTTTCAGTCGTGGGGATAGTGCTTTTAAATTCCGGAATTTCAAAGTTCAGATGCTCGTGATCTAAACGGTCCGTGAGATCTTTTAAAAGCTTTTGGTATGAGTCTTTCTTTGTAGCCAGTTCTGAGTTCTTAATTATAAAGCCCACCTCTAAGACATAGTTATGGCCATGCCCGTAGGAGGTATGACAGCGACCAAAAGTGTCTCGATTTTTTGCCTCATCCCATTGTGGTTGGGAGTACAGGTGAGCGCTGCTAAAGGGGCTTTTTAAAGTTAAAATCATGTGAGGTTGATCCCGCCATCGACAGGAACCACCGCGCCGGTCGTCCAGCTTGAAAGTTCAGATCCAAAAAAATACGCAGCCCTTGCGACATCCTCGGGAGTTCCGATACGACCCAAGGGTTGCAGTGTCTTCATTTTTTCGAGGGCTTCTGTCTTCTTTTCGGGATCTAGGTTGTGAAAACTATGAATGGGAGTATCCACAATCCCGGGGCAGATGCAATTTGCGCGAATTTTGAATTCGCCCCCTTCATAGGCAAGACTTTGGGTCCAGTTCACCATGGCGGCCTTCATCGCCGCATAAGCGGAAGTGGGTCCCTGAGGACGAAGGCCTAAAGTGGAAGAAATATTTACGATGCTGCCACCGCCGTGTTGTTTGAAGTAAGGGAAGAAAGCGCGCACGATCCGAACCGGACCTAAGAGGTTGACCTCAAACTCTCGCGTCCATATTTCATCGGACCCCTTTTCGGTGGAGTGAACATCATAGATGCCGGCGTTATTCACGATCACTTCTACGCGGTGGATTTTAGCGCTAAGAACTTCATCCAGGCGTTTATTTAGGGCAGGGAGATCTGTGATGTCACACGAGACAATCGAGGCTCCTCCGCGACACTGTAGAGCGACCTCTTGAAGGCGTTCTTTATTTCGCCCCATGAGGTAAACGAAATATCCATTTTTTGAGTATTCAATGGCGGTGGCAGCGCCAATTCCACTGCTGGCGCCTGTAATAAGTGCGGCCTTTTTCATGAGGGGACTCTCCTGGTGTCTGGAACTCTGGACTTATGTTAGCAAAGGAGGGGGCCGAAGAGAAGTCATGTCCATGCGCGAAGCGTTTTCCATCGGTTTTAAGTATTTCTTTGTCGGCCTGATTCTATTTTCAGTCTTTTGGGCGCAACTTCCCTAAAACTAAAAAAGCCGGGATGGGGTCCCGGCTTTTAACGGATGAAATTTGAAATAAGAACGATTACGCCGCTTTTTTCGCCACGTAATGATAGTACTTCTTGTCAAAGTCAGGAGCCTTCATGCCTTCTTTGGTGATGAGGCCTGCTTTGAACCAGTCAAAGTGTTCTGCGCAGAAACCGGCTTTTTCAGATTTCTTTTTGCAGCCTTCGCCGCAGCAGCGAGCAGATTCAAGGGAAACAACGTTATTGGGGATTTGCTTTTCGAATTTTTTGTCAGCCATCTCTGTGACCTCCAGTTGAAATCTTAAGCTGGTTGATTGTCTTAAGACATAAGACTTATCGGAGGACACTTTAAGGACTTTAGAACTTTGAATAAAACTCGCCAAATCTCATTTCGAGACAAGGTGCAGCCTGATTTTGATGTGCCGTCTAGATGAGTTTCAGGAAGCGGCCAAGATCTATGGGCTTGGAGAAAAGATAGCCCTGACCATAGCGAGCTCCGAGGGTTTCAAGAACAAGGGATTCTTCGTTGTGTTCGATACCTTCGGCGATGATTTCGATATCCATGGCGTGAGCCAAGTGGATGATGGAGCTGACGACAGCTTTTGATTTAGGATCTGAAAGAACCTTCATAACAAAAGAGCGGTCAATCTTAAGGAAGCTGATGGGCATCTGCGTGAGGTATTGGAGGCTTGAGAACCCCGTCCCGAAATCGTCAATGGAAATAGCGTAGCCCTGATTGCGGCATTGATTCAGGGCCTCTAAGGCGATGGCTCCATCCATCATAATTCTTTCAGTCATCTCAAGTTTGATATTCTTCGTTTGAATATCATGTTTTTCGCGCAAATCTTCCAAATTGTTCACGAAATCAGAGTGGGTGAATTGGCGCCCTGAGATATTAATGCTCATCATGAACTCGTCCGCCATCTTGTCTTTTTTGTTCAGACGCAGTTGATCTTGAATAGTACGAAGATCCTTCAGGGCCTGATTGATAATCCAATGGCCAATAGGAATCACCATGGAGGAGTTTTCAATAACATCGATAAACAAGTTCGGCGAAACCAAACCATGCATGGGGCTGTTCCAGCGAAGCAAGGCTTCGCAACCGGTGATCTGTTTGGTTTTTAAATTGACGATCGGCTGATAGAAAAGTTCAAATTCTTTATTCTGAAAAGCCTGGAAAATCTGATTTTCCAGTTTGATTTGATCGAGAGCATTTTGGGTTCCATCGTCGCCAGCTCCAGAGTTATCAAACTCAATATCACTTGTTCGTGCTCCCACTGGAGAATTTGTCGTTTTGCGGCGCAGTCGTTTTAAAAGCACACGCATCAGGAGTTGTACAACTTTGTCGGCGGTGGAAACCCGCTCAAGCACTTGTTGCTTAGTGACGATAGCTAGGCGCACATCTTCCAGGGCTCGAACGCTCGCGGAGCGGCTTTGGGTGTCAATCAGAGCCATTTCTCCGAAAATTTCTCCCTCACCGAGAATCGTCAGGGGGATTTCTTCTTTGTCTTTGGTGATATAGACCAGAACTCGACCTTTTTCGATGATATAGGCGCAATCGCCTGCATCTCCTTCGCTAAAAATGATCTGATCTTTGTGAATATCGACGGACTGAGTTGCTGCATTCATAGACTTTTATTCTAGGGTCGGGGGTGGAGGTTGGACAAGTCCAGCTGATTCATTTGATTCAGTTTCCAGCCCGTGAATTCAGGTTTAACCAGGATTGAAAAGTGAATCGCCCCCAATGGAATCATGAGATGATTCTTCATAAGATACTCAGCTCCCGCCAGGCACCATTTTTTTTGCTCCTGAGTCGTTTTTGCAAGGGCCAGTGAGGACAAAATGCCTTCGTACTCAGGAGATTTAATGCGCAAGTAATTCTCGGGATTTGTGGGGGCGAAGGTTTCTAAAGAAGATAAGCACGTGGGGCGATCCGGCGACACGCCTTTTCGAAAAAGGGCTGGAGGTTCTTGCTGAAGAATTTGCAAGAAGATCTTGTTGTCCTTCACTTCTAAGTGAGTCTTAATGCCGGCATTTTTTTGCCACTGATTCTGTAACCACTCGGTGGCTCTCTTATGATCTTCCCCGCCAAGAGCTGAAAACATCAGAGTGTAACTTTTGGTGTTTTTTAAGGATGGAACTTTCTTTAGATCAAAATCAAAACAAGGCGCATTTTTGGGAAACCAGGAATCGGGAAGGCCGATGCAGCCGGGTCTTCCTTCTGAAGAAAAAATCTTCTGTAATTCGGCGTAGTTCAGAGAGTAAGTAAAAGCTTTGCGAAGGTCTTCTTGGGCAGCCAACTCGGGGCCGAATCCCAAATAATCCAGACGAGTGACTGGGAACCAATGAAAGTCTTTGTGGTTTTTATAGCGCGGAATAAACAGCGTCGGAAGCCGTCTTAGAAATTGAAGTTCATTTTTTTCGTAGAGCTGCAATGCGACGGTATCTTCTTCGATAAAAAGAAACTCAATGAAAGGTCTTTTGGGATGTCCGTTTTTATAAAGAGCATTGGGCTCAAGAATGATCTTTTGTCCTTTTTTCCACTCTTTGAGTTTATAGGGCCCAGTAAAAGCAGTGAGATCTTCTTTTGTAGGAGCCAGAATTGACGTGGCTAAATTGTATTCAAACTCGGGGTCTGGTTTTTCGAATTCGAATTTCAGCGTCCACTTGTCGGGGGCAGAAACGCCCAAGGCGTCGTCCCCCAGTTTTCCGCGATAAATTTCTTCGGCGTTTTTTAGTTTGAACAGCAAGTCAGCTCTGGGGACTGAGTTTTTAGGAGAGAGTATTTTTTTGTATGTGCGAATAAAGTCGTCAGCGGTTAAAGGGGTATTGTCACTCCAAACCAAGTCTTTTTTGAGAGTGCAGATGAGGTTTTGTTTTTTGTCGCGTTTGCATTCACTCCCCAGGTCGGGAACAAGTCCTTTTTGGTCATCAAAGGTGAAGAAATTGCGATAGAGGTTGCCAAGAAGGTAGCTTGAAGAAGAGGTGCGTTGTTTGTTGGGATCAAGACCACTGGGTTCGTTAGAGAGGTGGAGGCGGAAGATTTTGTCCGCAGCATACGAAGAGGAGGCTATGGAAAGAAGGAGCGCAAGGATGAATTTCATGAGACAAGTGTAGCGTCTTGGGGGAGCGCTCTCAACGGAAAAACGTGTCTGTCAGGGGTTCGTTGTTTGAATCCCTGATTGGAGGGCACCTCAGGAGTGGAGAAAAGAAAGGGGGACGTTGTCCCCCTTTGCTTGCGTAAGAATCACTCCGCAAAAAACTACTTATCCAATTCCATCTTTGCGATGGTCTGTAATTGCATATTTGTTGTGCCTTCATAGATCTGACCGATCTTCGCATCACGCCAGAACTTCTCTACAGGGTATTCTTTGGTGAAGCCGTTGCCGCCGAAAAGATCAATTGCTTTAGAGGTGATTTTCTCTGCCGCGCGAGAAGCATAAAGTTTCGCCATAGCTGCTGATTCAATGAAGTCTTGTCCTGCATCTTTCAAGCGAGCTGCGTTGTAAACCATCAAACGAGCCGCCTCGAGTTCTGTGCGCATTTCCGCTAATTGGAATTGAACACCTTGGAAGTGGGCGATGGGCTTTCCGAACTGTTCGCGTCCTTTGACGTAAGCCAGGGCCGCTTCGTAAGCACCTTGAGCAATACCGATCATTTGCGCACCGATGCCGATACGGCCTTCGTTTAAAGTCTCAATCGCAATTTTATATCCCTTACCTACTTCGCCAAGAACATTGGCCTTAGGAACTTCGCAGTTTTCAAAAAGAAGTTCGGTGGTTGAAGAAGCGCGGATACCCAATTTGTCTTCTTTTTTGCCGACTTTGAAGCCTGGGAAAGATTTTTCTACGATGAAAGCTGTGATCCCTTTGTAGCCCTTAGAGTGGTCGATGTTAGCAAAAACGATGAAGACGTTGGCTTCTTTGCCGTTCGTGATCCAAAGTTTTGAACCATTCAAAACAAACTTGTCGCCTTTGTCTTCTGCTTTAAGTTTCAAAGCAAAGGCGTCAGATCCAGAAGAAGATTCAGAAAGTGCGTAAGCGCCCACCCATTCCGAAGCCATTTTGCCGAGATATTTTTCCTTTTGAGCTTCAGTTCCCCACTTGAGGAATGCATTCGTAGTCAAAGTATTTTGTACGTCAACCAAGACAGACACGGAGCCATCAACGCGGCCGATTTCTTCTACCGCCAAGCAAGCCATCGTGAATGTCGAACCTGCGCCACCCCATTTTTCAGGAGTTTCGATCCCCATCAAACCCATTTCAAAAAGCTTTTTTAGAATCTCAGGGTTTAGTTCCGCTTTTTCGTCCATGTGTGTCACATGAGGTTTAATTTCAGACTCAGCAAAAGCTCTGACAGCGTCGCGAAAAGCGGTTTCGTCTTCAGAAAGCATAGTGAGCGCAGGACGCGCATTCGTAGTATCAGACATAATTTTCCCTTCGATCGAGGGAGCATTAGGCGAGGTGGAGCTTTTGCGATGGACTTTGGGGAAGTTCCACCTCTCCTAATGCCCCCAGATTTTTGTTAAAGCGTTAGGTACGATGGGGGAGAAAATATCTGTTTCAAAGGATTTATTCAAGGCCTTGGAAAGACGAGAGCTTTTCTCTTAACGAGCTGTGTTACACTGATTGCACTTTAAATGTGCAAGTGTTTCGTCATACTAGACAAGGGTCTAGGTGTGATTTAGCGTGAGGTTGTATGGATATGATCGAGATTGGCGCCAAGATAGGCGTTTATTTTATTCCGTTTCTTTTTGCACTCTGTTTCCATGAGTACGCTCACGGTTGGGTGGCGCGTCGCCGTGGGGACAACACGGCAGAGGTCATGGGGCGTTTGACCATGAACCCTCTTGCGCACATGGATCTGATTGGAACGTTGATTCTTCCGTTGGTCTCCATCGTCTTGGCGACGCCAATCTTTTTTGGTTGGGCTAAGCCCGTTCCGGTCAATACGCGCAATCTTAAAAATCCTCGTGTGGATATGTTTTGGATTGCCTTGGCGGGGCCTGTTTCGAACATTTTGCTGGCGATCATTGGAGCCTTTTTGATTGCACTGGTTGCAAAATATTTTATGGCTGCAAACTATGCGAGTGGGCTTATTGAGATTTTGAAAACCTTTATTGTGACGAATTTGTTTTTAGCGGTTTTTAATATCCTCCCTCTCCACCCTTTGGATGGTGGAAAAGTGTTAGCTCGTTTTCTTCCTGCGCAGATCAATTATAAGTTGGAACAAAACGAACATATCACCAGCATGATTTTGATGGCTTTGGTATTAACGGGGGTCTTGCGTGTTCTCGCTGTGCCCGTGATCTGGAGTTATAACCAGCTTGTGACTTTGGCTTTGGGAGGTTTTGGGCTATGAGTTCTGAGGTAACTCCTGCGACGACGCGTAAACTTCGTGTGATGTCTGGAATGCGTGTGACGGGACGCCTTCACATTGGTCACTACTGGGGGACGTTGCAGAACTGGACAAAACTTCAAGACGAATATGAATGCTTTTTCGGAGCGATGGATTGGCACGGGATGACCACGGCCTACAAGTCTCCTAAAGAGATCGCGCCTTGGACACGCGAGATGATCGCAGAGTTTATTGCTTGGGGAGTAGATCCTGAGAAGGTGACCTTGTTTGTACAAAGTCGCGTTCCCGAGCATTTAGAACTTTTTATGATTTTTGCAAATATGATTCCGATGGGATGGCTTGAGAGAGTGAACACCTGGAAAGACGCCATCGAGGAGATGAAGGCGAACGACACCCATAATCTGGGTCGTTTTGCGTATCCTGTTCTGCAGGCGGCAGATATTGCGATTTATCGTGCGCAAAAAGTTCCCGTGGGAGCAGATCAGGTTTCTCACTTGGAATTGGCTCGTGAAATCGTGCGTCGTTTTAATCATCTTTATAAAGCCAAACTTCCCGAGATGTCTCCGCTTTTAACGGAGATTCCTTTGGTGCCAGGTTTGGACGGACGAAAGATGTCAAAGTCTTACGGAAATACTCTTTATTTGACCGAGGACTCTGAAAAAGATCTTAAGAAAAAAGTGAATTTGATGGTGACGGATCCAGCGCGTGTCAGACGTGAAGATCCGGGAGAACCGACAAAATGTTCTGTCTATGGATATCACAAACTTTACTCGACGGCAGAGGATCTGCAGTGGGTGGAGGAAGGATGTCGCAGCGCTGGAATTGGCTGTGGGGACTGTAAAGGCCGCCTTGCAGCAAATATCGAAAAACTTTCTCAGGGACCTCGAGAAAAGAAAAAAGAATTGTTGAATAATCCAGGTCTGCTTGATTCAATCATCGACGCAGGATGCGAAAAGGCACGCAAGGAAGCTCAGAAGACTTTGGAAATAGTGCGTTCTAATATGAAGTGGTAGAGGGGACCGTCTTTCATGAGTATTACAGTACAGTTGCCTAAATTCGAAGGACCCTTGGGGCTTCTTCTTTATCTAATTCGTAAAGAAGAGATGGACATCATGGATATTAAAATCCATGAGATCACCAAGCAGTACCTTGATTATATCAAGTTGATGAAAGAGCTTGATCTGGAAGTGGCGGGCGAATTTGTCGCCATGGCGTCGACTTTGATTCAAATTAAATCCCGTATGCTTCTGCCGCAGTATGATGAAAACGGGGAAGTTGTTGAGAATGAAGATCCCCGCAAAGAACTTGTGCAGAAACTTCTTGAGTACCAAAAGTATCAAGAGGCAGCGAAGCTTCTTTATGAACGTCCCCTGGTGGGGCGTGACGTTTGGTTGCGCGGAAGTCGTGAATCTTTAGATCAAAAAGAAGAAGAGATTGTTCTTGAAGACA
>JAHRXB010000281.1 GCA_019104905.1 Bdellovibrio sp. | reverse complement strand
GACTGGGGTGATATTGCGATCATCAAGTTTTCAGGTACCTTGCCTCCGGGGTACAAACCAGCGACGTTGCTTCCAGATTCGAGTGTTTTACGTCGTGGTGTGATGGTGACGGTCGCTGGTTATGGAGTTTCTTTGGTTGATGCAGAACCTGTAGATCCTAAGAAGGTTCGTCATCTTGAAGATGCTATGGCTTACGGAGAAGTGATCTGTGACGACGGACTCAAGAACTGTTTGAAAGTGGATATGTCCGGAGATGGAGAGTTGCGCCAAGCCAAAGCCCCCATTTCTTCTGTTCAAGAAAGTGAAGTTCGTTTGGATGAATCCAAAGGACAAGGTACTTGCAGTGGTGACTCCGGAGGTCCTGCTTATATCGAGAAGGACGGCCAATACTATCTCTTTGGAGTGACCAGCCGAGGCAGTCCTCTTTGTGACGACGTGGGTGTTTACACCAATGCGGTCTATTACAAAAACTGGATTGCTGAATCTATTCTGAAAATGAAGTAGTCCATAAGGAAGTCCCCCGCGACATCCTTGTCGCGGGAAGAGCTTCGGTGGACTTTATATCTTTTTATAGCGTTTGAATGTCAGAGTGGCTCCAAGCAGGAAGACCACGCCAAAGAGAATATGTAAACTGTGATCGACAGTTCCCAGTTCCAGAACATTCGGAATGGGTTTCCAAAGGTATCTGTCTTCAACCAGACTTCCTATCGACGGAATTCCAAGACTTCCAAAAAGAAAACCTAAAATACCTAAGACTCCGTAGATGGTGCCAAATATATAGCTAAACCTTTTAGCACTCAGGGCACTGTCGAAGCCAAACCAGAGGGAGAGGGCCCCCGAAGCGACGTGAATGGCGTTGTGAGTATAGCTGAGATGAGCTCCTAAGAAGTTGTCGACGACAAATCCGACAAGACCCATCACCACTAAGGCAATACCCATGACCACGCAGACCTCTTGAGCGTACCTTCTTTGAATAGGTAAGAAAGTTTCAGTGGGTTGAGCTCGATAGATCTTCGAGGGTGGGGATGGTTCTTGGGGAGTAGTTCTGGGAGGTGTCGGTTTTCGCGGTTCTTTTTCAAGTTCCATAAAAAGCTCCTTATCACGTTTGTGATTATGAGCTTCCCGCCAGAATAAATCATGCCTCCGTCATTAAAATTGGTAGAAAACAGAGGCTTAAGATTTATGCTTCTTGAAATAGAGGAATGAAAGAGAACTTTGTCACATCTACAAGCCCTCGATCTGTCAGCTTAAGAGTTGGGATCACAGGGAGAGCCAGGAAGGCCATTTGGATGAAGGGCTCATCGAGCACCACCCCTTGAGAGCGAAAAGCTGTTTTGAGTTGTTCGATCCCTGACTTGATTTCCTCGGCACTTTGTAGACTGAGAAGTCCTGCGATGGGAAGTCTGACAAGAGCCTGAACCTTTCCATGATTAACAACAACAAAACCTCCACCATTTTCAATGAGTGTGTTTGCTGCCAGGGTCATGTCAGTCGTGTTGGTGCCGATGACCATGAGATTATGAGAGTCGTGAGCGACAGAACTGGCAAGAGCGCCACTGTGGAGCCCCATCCCTTTGACAAGCCCCAGTCCTGGAGGCCGACCTTGGCCATAGCGTTCAATGTTGGCCATAAAAAGAACATCATCGTCAGAAAAGGATGTGCCGTCATATTCCAGCGAGAGATGCTCTGTTATGATTTCATGAGGAATAATTTTAATGACATTGTAAAGCCCTTTCTTCAGCTTGAATGTCAGTTCTTCTTCTTTGAGGGGGGCGCGCTTCATCGTGTTCTCGAGGGGCGGTTGCGATTTTTGCAGCTTTTCCTGAACATGCTTATCAAGGGACAGTTCTGAAACCTGTTGGCCACCGATGAAAACCTCTTGAATCTCAACTTTTTTAAGATCTCGAAGCAAAACCAGATCTGCTTTTTTCCCAGGGGCGACCAATCCCAAACGTTTTAATCCGAAATGTTTCGCCGCAGAGTACGTTGCCAAGCGATAAGCGACATGAACGGGGACTTGATGTTTGTTAATCAATTCACGAATAAGGTAGTTGATATGTCCTTCATGGGCGATTTCAAATGGGTTGCGATCGTCCGTGCAAAGAAGACATTGCGCTGAAGAAAACTCATTAACCAAGGGCGCGAGTGTTTTCAAATTTTTAGCGACACTGCCTTCGCGAATAATCAGCCCCATCCCTTTTTGCAGCTTTTCTTTTCCTTCTTCGAGAGTCACCGTTTCGTGACAGTTTTGAATTCCGGCAAGGAGGTAGGCATTTAAGGACTTTCCTCGCAATAGCGGGGCATGGCCATCAAGATTAAGGTCCTCGAAGGCTTCAATTTTAGCAAGAACATCTTTGTCGGCATGAATCACTCCCGGGAAGTTCATCATTTCCGCAAGTCCCAGCACGGCGGGGTGGTCCTTGTGTTTAATCATATCAGCGAGAAGAAAGTCGCTGCCATTGGTTTCAAAACCTGGCAAAGCGGGAACACAAGAAGACATCTGCACGAAAAGATTCTGGGCCAACAGCTCAGAGCATCGTAAGAACCACTCAAAACCACGCAAACCTAGAACATTGGTGATTTCGTGCGGATCGCAGATGGCGGTGGTGGTGCCCAAGGGCAAAGTGGCACGTTCGAACTCAAAAGGTGACATCATCGAGGATTCAATATGCAAGTGACCATCAATAAAACCCGGCGTCATGAAAGCGCCTTGAGCGTCAAAGAGGCGTTTTGTAGGACTTCCGAGATATTCGAGTCCGACACCGACGATATATTCTCCACCGATTGCGACGGCCGTCGGGTAGATTTCGCCGGTGATAACGTCAAGAAGCTGTACGTTGGTGATAAGCAGATCCAGTTCGGCGTCGCCCCGTGCTTGAGCTAATCTTTGGGGAAGCTCTTGGGTGGAAATTTTTTGAGTTTTCTTTTTACCGAGTGATGAAGCCATGGAGAGTCCTTAAAATTTAGAGATCCGTTTTGCCGAAGATCTCATCGCGGGTTCTTAAAATCTGGGCAACGATGCTAAAGGCGATTTCGATGGGGGCATTTCCTCCAAAATCTTCTCCCATCGGGCAATAGAATCTTCCCAGAGTGTCATCGTCGATTCCGGCATGTTGGAGGTCGCTTTTCAGGCGCAGATACTTTTGCTGGCTTCCGACGTTGCCAACATAGCTGAAACGATCTCGCTGCTTCATGGTCTCGATTAAAACAGGAAGATCCGTTCCGTGGCCCATTGTCATGATAGCGACAAAGGACTTTGTTGGAATTTTGTGAACTTCTGCGGCCATATTGTCCGTTAAGCGAGTCGTCAACTTAGGTGAAGAGGGAAGTTTGCTTAGCCACTCTTGGCGGGGATCAAGGCATAAAATTTGACAATCAAGTTTCAAAAGCAATCGTACGAGTTCCTGAGAGATATGCCCCGCGCCGAAAACGGTGACGTGAAAGGGGTGTTCTTTTTCAAAAAGTTCGAAGAAGAAGCTTACAACTCCACCACAGGTCATGCCGATGTCTTTTTGTAGATTCCAATCCGTAAAAAGATATCGTTCTTTTTCGGAGATCATTCTTTTCGCCTCTTGAATGGCTCTATTTTCGACCTTCCCGCCGCCGACGGTTCCATACTCAAGACCATCAGAGCTGACGATCGCCCGCGCCCCGACTTCTTGAGGTGAAGAGCCGATTTGTTTAACAAGCGTGATGACGACAAAGGATTTTGAGCCCTCTTTGAGGTGGGTGAGGGCACTTAAGAAATCTTCGAAATTGCCTTTACTCATATTGTTTTAGCTCCATAAGAAGTTCTTCGGGAGTGGCTGGTGATTTGATATGTGGAATTCTTTGAGCGCTTTTGTATCGCAAAGCATTTTTGAGTGCCGTCCAGACGCTGATACCCAAAAGGAAGGGGG
>JAHRXB010000275.1 GCA_019104905.1 Bdellovibrio sp. | reverse complement strand
AAGCCTGTTCGCGCCGGCGACAACGTGGGTCTTGTACAAATTGAACAAAACGTTCAGCCGAAAAAAGTTGAGAGCAACAATGAAATGGATCCACGCTCGACGATCCGAATTGCTGACATCAAAGGGAAAGAGTTCTTCTTTAAGAGAACCCTGCAAGATGCTCCCGAAACAACAGTATTCCCTCCTGGAATGGCCGGGCAATTAACAATCGTTAAGTTTGAATTGGAAGAAAATCGTTTGGTCATCCGCAAGGCTGACAAGCTTATCGACTTTAAAACTGGATCCAACGAAACTGACTATGAAGAGTTGATGTCTCTTCCTGTGAAGTACCTGAAACATGACACGAAGGATGCTTCCGGTGCCGCTTACGCGATGGCTCGCCTGGTTCCTGCGACTCGCGTGGATGCCGAGTTCATTGATGTTGATTGGACTAGAAATACATTGTCCGCTGATTATTCTCCCTTCGAGACTCTTCAGGAGCAATGCTTTAAATCAATCGCAGACGCTAAGGTGTCAGATGTTGACATGAAGTTAGACAAGGGTACTTTAAACTTCACTTTCAACTACACGGCAGGCCTCTCTGTATATTGCTTGGCTGACTATAAGGTTTCTAATGATTACAATGGAACAGCCTCCTACCAAACAACAGCTCGCCTTAAAGAGCGCGTTTCTTTCAAATTGAATGACGGCTCTACGGATAAGTCTTTTGTCACAAAAATTCCATTCCGTGCCCAAAACGAACTCGGTTACGGCGTATGGACTATCGGCAAAATCAATCCTACGAAAGAAGGTTTGCACGGCCGTGAAGGTCAAGAAGTCAACTTCCCTGTGGTGCATGACTTCCGTAACGGAAAAACTCTGGTTTATACTGTTACCGGTCTTGAGTCTTCTGTTAACCTTGATCCTGAGATCCGTCAACTTTACAGAGACACTGCTAAAGATGTTGTGAATGCTTGGGACTTGGCTTATCGCCAGGCTTTCAAAGGAACGGCTCTTGAGCGTGCGGGTCGCTATGTTGAGATTCAATTCTCTGGCGACGATGGCGTGAACGCGACGGTCGGTGATTTGGATAAGAACATCGTTCACTTCGAAAATAAATTTAACGACAACCACGGCATCCTCGGGGTTTCTCAAGTGGGCTTCAACCCTCGCTCGGGTATCGTTGTGGCGGACTCTTTGATTGTCTACGCAGGTAACTTGCAACAGTTCGTCGCCGGTTCTCAGCGTAACTTGAAGATCTCTCAAAACTGGGCTGACATGAAGAAGAAGTTCAAAGCTCAGGCTTTGGACGAATTGGCTAAACAACAAAAAGAAGAGGCCGAAGCCCAAAAACAAGCCGCAGAAGCTGCCAAACCAACAGCTACGACAGAAGAAAAAGCTCAAGCTGCAGCTCAATTCACAAAACAACTTGTGAAGATGACCCAAGGTCAACAGACAGATGGCAAAGCCTTCTTGAAGGCGAGAAGCATGAACTTAACATCTGGCGACATTAAGAAAGCGGCTGCTCAAATGAAATCTTTGGGTGCAGGCAAATTCAATTACGCTGCTCCACAGATGGAAAGCGCCTGGTTGGACCGCGTGCTGCGTAAGCTTTCTGAAAATCGCTCTATGGACCCCGTTGAACTAGAAGGTCTTGTTGCCAAAGAAATGTTGGCTTCCAAAGGCGCGAAGATGTCCGAGAGTGACAAGTTCGAACTGGAAAGAATGTCCCGTCGTGGTGTTATCCGCGCGAAGATGAATGAAAAATTCAAAAATGCTCCAGGCTGTATGTTGACCGAGCGTGAGTCCATCGCCCGTGACTTCGCCAATCGTTCGTTCAAAGAAGCTCTTCGTGAAGAGTTGTTCTTCGACTTGGGCCATGAAATGGGTCACTCTCAAGGTTTGACTCACAACTTTATCGGTTCCTTCGACAAGGCAAACTTCAACAATGAAGACGGTTCTGAGTCTAAACGTAACTACTCTTCAATCATGGACTACATCGAACCCGGCAAGTTCCGTTGGGATGGCATTGGTTCTTACGACGTTCACGCGTTGAGAGCTTCACACTTGGGACTTTTGGAAGTAACTCCAGAGTTCAAGAAAAATCTTGAAGAAAAAAATATGTCCAAGCTCTTGGTCAACGGCAAGTTCTTGAGTGTTAACACCATTCAAGCCAGCTTTGCCAAAGAGGGATGGAATAACTTCTCTAAACATCAGATCCAAGGCATCTTGAAGCCTTATAAGTACTGCACGGACATCCATGTCGGTTACGAACCAACATGCCAACGCTTTGACTATGGTACTTCTGCGGAAGAGATCGTTGCAAACATGGTTCAGGACTATGAAGATACATACGTAACTAGCTACCATGGCTGGGACCGTAATGACTTCGGCGTCGGCACTGCAGGTCGCGTGATCGGCAGAACGATCTCTAACATGTTCCAAATGCGTCAGTTCATGGACGAGTTGTTCTATAAGTTGGTTTTGAGAAACGGCACCCAGGAAGAAACAGCGGACTATGTTCAAGCTTCCTTGAAGGCCTACATTTTCTACAACCAGGTTATCAAAACTCCGGATGCTCACTCGGCATTCAAAAGCGCAGATCGTTTCATCGCGGTTCCTTATCAGTACAAAGAAACTGATGCGCAAGGCAAAGAGACTGGCAAAGTTATCACAGATGTTGAAATCGTAGAGAAACGTGCGATTCAAGACTTGGCGACAACAGAATATCGTATCGACACTATCGGTATCGAATACGACAAAATTATGGCTATGAACTTCTTAACGATGAAAGGGTTCCCTGACTATAAGTACTACGCTCAAAGCATCCAGTTCTCATTCCTGGATTTCGAAAAGTACATCTTGGGCATGACTCCTGAGAGCAGCTTCTTCGTGAACACTTTGACTGGCATGATGTTAGATCAGTTGCAACCGACATTCACAAATGACAAGGCGATCTTGTCTCCTCTTCGTGGAGAAAAGGCGACAGTCACTGCGGCAATGAGAGCTTACGCTGGCATCTATGGAATCTTGAATCTTGAAGCTTCAACTTTGAGAGACAAGGACAACTTTGCAAACTTCTTCAAAGTAGGAAGCAGCGTTGGTAAAGCACCCAATGACCGTGTTGTTCTAAGTCAGTTGGGCGTTTCTGATCAAAGTAAAACACGCCTCAGCTTCTGGGCTTTGGATAACGCTATTGCTTCAAATCAGATTCTTCAGATCGCGGCAGAGAAGAACTTCTTCTTGCAAAAAGCCGACGAAATTGAGCCTTTGATGGAAAAAATGGCCATCGCTCAATTCCAAGACTTGTTGAGCCAAGGTAAGAACGCCGAAGCCGTTGCTAAAGCCAAAACCGAGCTGGTTGCGAAGTTGAAAGCTTTGAATAAGAAGGGCGAAGTTGTTTCTGAAGAACTTTTGAAAGCGAACCCTGATTTGTCTATCGATGGGCAAGTTGAAAACATGGTGGCATTCAACAAACAAGTGATGTCCGTAGCTATCGCTCTTTTGACACAACAAGAAGGGGCGGACCAGGTTGCCCAACAGGTAGCTCAACAGTCCAATCAATTGGCTGAAGCACTTCCTTTGTTTGCTCTTGATCAAAAAGCTTTGAAGTCCGGCCTGGATAAGGTTGGCAAAGCCCTCAGCAAACAAGAAGGTCTTGAAGCTCTTCAAGAGCTTGGCAGTGCTGCCGGTCAGTTGGTGGATGGTACGGAACTAGAGGTTTCTTACGGAATTATCATGAAGAACGTCGAGTTCTTGAATAAACTGACTCTGATGACAAATCCTGAGTACAATCGTTAATTAAGTCTCTCCAGCGCGGGTCCTTCTCTCTCTCCGGACCCGCGCTCTTTTCTTCAGGGGATACAAAATCGCAACAATGTTTTCTAACTTTGCTCCCTTATGAAACAATCAAAACCATGACATTCTTAGGACATAAAGCAACCATTCCCAGGAGGAATTTATGTCTACATGGCAAATCGATCCCGCCCATTCCAGTGCTAACTTTTCTGTGAAACATATGATGATCGCTAAAGTGCACGGTGGTTTTGAAAAAGTCTCTGGAACTCTCCACTACGATCCCTCGGACATCACCAAAGCCTCTATCGAAGCCAGCATTGATGCCACAAGTATCAACACCCGCGAAGCTCAGCGCGATGGACACTTAAAAAGCGCTGATTTTTTCGATGTGGAGAAATATCCGACGCTCAACTTTAAATCGAAAAAGGTGGAAAAAGACGGAGAGGACCTGAAAGTCACCGGAGATCTCACCATTCACGGTGTCACCAAAGAGGTGGTGCTGGCCGTCGAAGGACCCACTGCGGAAATGAAAGACCCCTACGGGAACATCAAGATCGGAATTTCCGCCACCACAAAGATTAAACGTAAAGATTTCGGTCTGACTTGGAATGCCGCACTGGAGGCTGGAGGAGTTCTCGTTGGCGACGACGTCGCTATATCTCTAGATATTCAGTTCGCGAAAAAGGTGTAAATAAAAAAGGGAGCTTTCAAGCTCCCTTTTTCATGACTTAAATTTCGGAAAGAGTCCCTCTCCGCGAGTCATCAGCTTCTTGAACCAGACCGCAAAGCTGTCTTCAGGTCCCGGCAAACGCTCTACGACAATCAACCCTTGCTTATGAAGATGATCAACCACCGACTTCACCTGATTCTGAGTTTCGTGGGTGTGATTAAACTTCACTCCATACCCTGGCGCGTCCGCACGAGGGCTCTTATATACAACGACTCCCGACACACTGACATCATGGCCTTGATAAGACCACGTCATGTCCACGTTGTCTCCCTCGCTCAATGACGGACCCGAGGTCATGAAAAGGCCACCTTGGCCCAGGTTCTTAATAAAGGCTTTGGTTCCATTCGCCAAACCCTCGTGATTAAAGTTATAGCGAGGAGTCGCCTCCCACCATCTCATGCGAGGATCAAAATAAACTTTTTGAACCGAAGGAACCACAAAGTAGGCGACCACAATGAGATCGACAATCACCACAAGCATCAAAGCCGGGAAGGTGTTCCAATCCATGCTTGTCCAATAGCTATAAAGATTGGAAAGAAAAATAAGGCCCAGACACGCCAGATATGCCCAATAACTCCAACGACGGCAGATATAAATAAAAAGACCGGCCAGCATTGGAACCGCGACGTAGATAAACAATAAATGTTTGGGCACCACTTCAAACCAATAATGCCACTGCCCCTGCAGAGTTCTTCCCGAACGCAAAGCATTGAGCACAAGATTTCCAAAAGGAGCCAACACATGAAGAAGAGCGATAATTATCAAGGACCAAGGTTTTCTTTTCATATGAAAATGATAAGGAACCTCAATTACCTAGACAAGGGAATAATCATCCAGGAGTTTCTCCATCCTGGAGTTCAGCTCTGCCAAACTGCGGACAGTCTCAATCTTCACGATCTCATCCATGGGATAAACCACCGCCAACTTGATTTCGCGAACGCCCTCCAGATACTTCATGCGATACAAGGCCCAAGCATAGGCTTCGAGCTGTTTGAAGGCGGTCTCTGAATACCGTTGGGATCCCGTTTTGTAGTCCACCATCCAAAGCGTCTCACCAAGAACTCCCCAAAGATCAATCTGCCCCTGCATCAGGGAGTTTCGATAATTCAAAGCAAAACCCCATTCTACATGACCTTTGTCGATAATCTCCAGAAGGGGCAATTCCTTCGTGTTGGCGATAAACTCAAGGGGCTGACGAAGTTCTTCCTCCGAAATCTTAATTAGCGCTTCATAAGGAGTGAACTTGAGAGCTTCAAAAAGTCGATGGGCATTGGTCCCCTGTTGGGCGCGAGCAAGTCCCGCACCCAAAGGTGCCGCCCGCGCGGGCCCTGGCGAAGTCACAGAGTCCGGGGCGACCAACTCCGTCACAGAAATATACTTCCGCCGCTCTTCAACTTCAGGGGCCTTCCATAAAGCTCGAAGATCTTTCTGAACTAAATCTTGTTCCGCCATCTTGTGTGGAACCGAGTTTTCAACTCGGACTAGATAAGAAAAATCCTTTTCCTGGTGCAGTCCTTCTTACAAATTCAAAGGGCAGTGAGCCGCCCATGATTTTTTCCCGACCTTTTTATCCCACAATAAAGTGACACCTGATTTAGCCCGAGTCAGAGC
>JAHRXB010000235.1 GCA_019104905.1 Bdellovibrio sp. | reverse complement strand
GATTCGCAATCTTTTGCTAGTCAAAGTTTCCGAGGCTCAAGCCGGGCAAATTTTAGAAATGCCGGATTCAGAACTTCAATCCTTGAACGACATGTCGCAAAGACTTTCCGAAGAAGACATTCACATGCTCTTTGACATGGCCTTGAAGGGTGGAAACGACATCCCGCGCGCGCAAGATCCGCGCATCGTTTTAGAGGTCACACTGTTGCGAATGGCATCTGCGCCGAAGTTGGTGGATCTGAAGACTTTATTGCAAAATGGAGTTCCATCTTCTCACAGCGCAGGTGGGGCCAGGCCCTACGTTCCGCCGGTAGCTCCCTCCATTAAAAAAGGGCACCAAAGACTGAACGAGGCGCAAAAAGTTTCTGACGTTCCCTCTGGTCTTGATGCGATGAAGGCAGCGCTTGAAAAAAAACCTAAAACGTCTACGCCGCTTGCCAAAGAAACAACACCGGCTGAAGCTCCCACTCATGTAGACACTGCCCCCAAGGTGGCAACTGGCAGCACCCCTGCTGAAAAGTGGGTTCACTTTGTTGAACTTCTTCGTCAGGATGATGCACTTTTTGCCGCAAAGGTCGAAAATCTGCTTTTTGCTAAGGAAGAGGGAAAGCTGCTCAGCTTGGGTGTTCCGCCGAAGTTGGTCTTCTTGAAAGAGCAAATGGCAGACTCCCAGGTGCGTAAAAAACTGCAAGGATTTATTGATTCATACTGGGGTGCTGGGTATTCTTTTGAAGTATTAATGAGTCGCGATCAAGTCGGAGAATCGGCTCAAGCTCTGCAACAAAAAAAGCATCAGCTGGCCGAAGAGGACCTCCGTAATAAGATCGCAGAAAACCCTATGGTGAAAGCCGCCCAAGATGTTTTCAAAGGGCAAATCAAATCCATAGTGGAAATTAAGCGCGACAGCGCAGGGAGATAACATGAAAGGTATGCCTGGCGGAATGGCTCAGCTCATGAAGCAAGCCAATCAAATGCAAATGAAAATGAAGAAAACCCAAGAAGAGCTTGCTAAAAAAGAATACGAAGCAACTTCTGGTGGTGGCGCCGTCAAAGTTAAAGTCAATGGCGATCACATGATCACGTCTTTGACTATCGACCCTGAAGTTCTTAAAGCCGGTGACGTCGAGATGCTTCAAGATATGATCCTTTCAGCAACCAACGAGGCCATCAAAATGGCTAAAGATACGTCTGCAAAAGAGATGGAAAAAGTCACTGGTGGATTGAATATCCCTGGAATGTTTTAAGCAGGTCCCACTTGTTACACATTAACGCCCTCGAAAAATTAACCCATGAATTGAGCCGTCTTCCCGGAATCGGGCCCAAGACTGCTCAACGCCTGGCTTATTTTATCCTCAGATCCGGGAACGAATATCCCGAGCGTCTGAGTGAGGCGCTTTTGCGAGTGAAGGCCGAGGTGCATGATTGCCCTCGCTGCTTTAACTACACGGACACCGATCTTTGCCGTTATTGCGAAGACCCACATCGTTCAAACGAATCCATCTGTGTGGTGGAGGAACCTGCCGATATCATGCGCATTGAATCTTCCGGCGCCTTTCGAGGCCGCTATCACGTTTTGCACGGCGCCCTTTCCCCCTTGGAGGGAATCGGCCCTAAAGAACTCAAGATTCAAGAGCTCATCGAACGCATTGATGCCGGCTTAGAGGGCGATGGTCCTGTTATTAAGGAAGTCATCCTCGCTTTGGATGCGGATTTAGAGGGCGACACCACGATTTTGTACCTGGCAAAGCAACTTCAAGGAAAAGGTTTGAAACTTTCTCGCATTGCCCATGGAGTTCCTATTGGCAGCGACATCGATTTCATAGATGATAGAACTATGGGTCGAGCCCTGCAAAATAGAGTGGAGCTATAATGTCCTTTATTAACTACAATGCTAAAGAGATTCACTGCAAAGTCGTCTACTACGGTCCTTCCTTGGGCGGTAAAACGACCAACATTCAGTGGGTTTATCAAAAAACGGCCGAGGATCAAAAATCCAAGCTCGTCGCATTGAACACGGACATTGAACGCACTTTGTTTTTTGACTTTCTTCCTTTGAACGTCGGCGATATTCGCGGATTTAAAACTCGTTTTCATCTTTATACTGTTCCTGGACAAGTGGTTTACGATGCCTCTCGAAAGCTGATCCTGAAAGGGTTGGATGGAGTGATCTTCGTCGCCGACTCTCAGATTGAGCGTATGGATGAAAACTTAGAATCTCTTCGCAATCTTGAAAGAAACCTGGAACAACAAGGTTACGACATTCGTGAAGTTCCATTGATCATGCAATATAACAAGCGTGATCTTCCCAACGTAGCCTCTTTGGCAGAGCTGAGAAGCGCTTTAAACCCCTACAACGCTCCTGAAATCGAAGGCTGCGCGTCTGAAGGTAAGGGTGTTTTTGAATCGCTGAAGACGGTTTCTAAATCTATTATCAATGTTCTCAAGGGCGGAACGACGTTGTAAACGATCGACCGCCAAGGGAGTGGGGCTATTTATATACAGCCCATCGGACAGTCCAAGCGCGGTTTTGCCTTTCCTAAATACAATGTATTAATCCTCGCTGTGGAACTTGGGCAGGAGCTAAATAGCCCCACTCCCCTGGCTCAATCATTTAACGTCGGTGCGTAAAGTTTAGGTCATAAGAGTTAAAATAAATGCGAGCTTTTGGTTCATTTCCCTCGTGGACACTCATCTGAATGAGGTCTTTTCACGGGTTCTTGGGTGTGTTATATGAGGGCATTCTGTCATCTTTTGAGCTAAAATGAGGCTCGAGGTTTTTTATGTCTTATGATATCGCGGCGGATATTCAGCGCCTTAAAAAAGAGAAGAATGCGGTTATTTTGGCTCATTACTATGAGGATGGCGATATTCAAGATGTTGCTGACTACGTAGGGGATAGCTTCTATCTGGCAAAGATGGGGCAACAAGTGAAGCAAGATGTGATCTTGCTTGCCGGGGTTGTATTCATGGCCGAAAGCGTGAAGATTTTGAATCCCTCTAAGACAGTTTTGGTTCCTGATTTGGAAGCCAGTTGTTCTCTTGTTAAGGGCGCCCCTTATGAACAATATCTAGCCTGGCGCCGCCAGCACCCGGATGGAGTTGCCGTCACCTACATCAACTCAAGTGCTGAAGTGAAGTCGATTTCTGATGTCATCATCACGTCCTCTAATGCGCAACAAATCGTGGAGTCCATTCCAAAAGATCGTAAGATCCTCTTTGGGCCCGACCAACACTTAGGACGTTGGCTTTCAAAAAAACTTCATCGCGACTTCGTCTTATGGCCCGGGGCTTGCGAAGTTCATGTGCTTTTTAATGCGAAAAAACTTTATGAGCTGATCGCCGAACATCCTGACGCCGTTGTTATTGCTCACCCCGAGTGTGACGAGACGGTTTTGCAATATGCTCAAGTCATCGGCTCTACTTCTCGTTTGTTAGAAGAAGTGGAAAAGAATCCCGCAAAGAAATTCATTGTGGCCACCGAGACAGGGATCTTCCATCAAATGCAAAAGAAACGTCCTGATGTGACCTTGATTCAGGCCCCTGTGATGGACTCCGGTTGTTCGTGCAACAACTGCCCCTACATGAAAATGAATTCGATGGAGAAGATCAAACACGCTTTAGAGTCATTGAACCCCCAAGTGGGCATGAGCGAAGATCTTCGCCTTAAAGCCAAGATTTCTTTGGATCGAATGATGGACATCACTAGCGGCAAGCCCGTTTCCTGGCCCGCTGAATTCACTGTTTAGCAACTTCCAGAAGGACTCGATCATGACTCTTCCACAAAGCATTATCGAGTCCCTTAAAAATCATCTGCAAAATCCTGACATCCATATTCTGATCGATTCGGCCTGGGGCAGTCAGAACCCCCAGCACCGCGAACTTATTCGCGACAAGCTGACAGAAGTAAAAAACGATAAAACACCTTATTCGTCGGTCTCTCACTGCGAAGGCGTGGGTGTTGTTGTCCTTGCGCCCTTCCCCGTCGGTGTCGATGTGGAAGTCACAAGTCGCGTTGAAGAACGAATCATCGCCCGCGTCTCCTCCCCCGAAGAACTTCAGCACGCGCCCAGT
>JAHRXB010000184.1 GCA_019104905.1 Bdellovibrio sp. | reverse complement strand
TCTCAAGAATTTTTGCCATATCGACATTAAATTCCGACGTCGGCTTTAGCAGATCCTCGAGAAGAGAAAGATAAACGCGCTCTTCTTGAAAGGCCGAATTCATGCCACCATTATAGATGGGGCCACCTTCAAAATAGCGCTTCTGCGCTTGTCGTGAAGTGTAGAGCTTAATGGTTTTCCAAGGATTGTTTACGATAGGTCGACCATTAAAGAAGCTACGACCAGGATAATAAACCGCTTTAACAAGCTTTACGACGATTTCGTCGTAGTTCTTGGAATATTCGTCGAAAGCTTTTTGCATCTGGCTTTCGGTTGTTTTAGTCCACCATTCAGGGAATGTGGATTCGTTAATTCCGCCGATCGCGGAAGAGCGAGCTTCGTGAACAAGATAAGAGACAAAGCCATTATAAGATTTATTGCTGGCCGCTTTCACGGGCCACTTGTAAATATGATCCGCAGTTGCGCCCGCAGAAATGCCTTCGCATTGAGAAAAATCATCATTCACATTTCTAATCTGAGGCGGCAAGAACACGGAAGGGAATCCTTTTGAGTTCTTCACCACGCGTTGGCCGGCTTCGGCGTCGGGACCGCAGATCATCTGCATTAAAAGATAATCGGTGATTTTAGGGGTCTGGAAAAGACCGACGCGGCGATAGTAAGAAGTTCCCTTCAGGCTCTCTGCTGTCGACGGAGCTTGAAGGTAGGCGGCGAAATATCCCTGACCCGGACCCATCATGGGTTCTGGAGCGCCCAAAGAGGCGTAAATCTGTAAAAGTGTCTGATGGTATCCTCGGGAGGTTCCCACATTCATGGCACTGTTGCGTTTTTCCCGAACTAAATTTTGAATTCCGGTACTGACTTTATCCAGATCGCCTGTGCGAAGAAGGTCGGCCACTTCTTTTAAGGCCTTCTTCTCAATGGGGAATAGATAGCGGGCTTCAGCCAAAATCTTATCAATAAGAAGGACGGTATCGGCCACAGTGTCTAGCTGCATGGTTTGGATAAACTGAGGATTTGTGAGGTAAAGGTCTTCTTTACCTTCAGCGAGATCTTTTGCTTTGACGCCATTAAGAGGATAGAGCATCTCAAGAGGTTTTACCCGAGACTCGTTAAAGCGAGAATTTCTAATCTCATTCACCACAGAGTTATAGAAAGAATAGCTTGTATTGAACATGCTTGTGAGTTGATGAAGAGCTTCGGACCAGTGTTGATGAGCCTCATACACCTCAGACATATTCATCATGCGCCAATCTAACATCTTCTTGCGGAAGTCTTTGATTTCAGCCTGGAGGTCTTTGTCAGAGGCCGTCCACTGACTCTTCTTCATCAAGTTCATCTTTTCATTTAAACGATCGTTGACGTCATAGAACTCGGCGCCGTCATACATATTCTTCCAGGTCGTAGTGACGGTGCGATTAATCCACATGTCGATAGCTACGAACATGGTGATTTGTAGACCCTTTACCAAAAGAAGACGGATGCCTTTTAATTGCATGGTTCCGGGCATCAGCCACAACGCAATGTCAACGCCGGTCACTCGCAGAACTGCTTTTGTAATAGTCGATTGGGCGATCCCCGCCAGACCCGAAGAAATAAGCATAGAAACGATGCCAGGAGCGAACTCCCAAACTTTCTTTTGAATGACCAAATATTCATAAGCTTTTGCGCAAGGATCAGCATCGACTCCCGCCGCAAGATCTTTCTCTGTGACTTGCTTTCCCATCATTACTTTTGCACACGACATTACGTTGGGATCGGAGGCCACTTGAGAAAGGTATGTTTGCAGGAAAGCTCCGACCGTCATTCCCAAATAAGGAATCATGTGGTGGAACTTGGGGTTTTTCATGTACATGGAAAGAACATTGGCTGTGACGCCTTGTGAATACATGAAGGTGAAGAAGCCAAAGACTCCAATGGGCGATAGCGAGTGATCAATGTGTTGTTTCATCGCCATAGGATTTTGAGAATAGTTGGTGATAAGTTGTCCCGCGACAACAGCTCCCATTGCGACAAAGAAGATCGCCGACTCAGCAGGAAGATTTCTGACGGAGTGAGACCAGGACGACTTAGAAGCTGCTTTTACGCGAACCATCTCATCCATCATCATTTTGTTTAATGATTTCGGAGAGAACTTGCGCAGTTGGGCTTCTTCCGCAAAAGGAACTTCCATCGCAAGTTTATTAGATGTTTTATCATAGACCAGGGCTTTTTTGGCTTGTGGGTCTAAAGTGAGGCGATACCCAAGAGGCTCTAAATAGTCGCGATATTGGGCAAGTTGCGCCTTGTCTTTGTCCGTCCATTCAGGAGCTGCCGCAATCGCTGGTGCTACCACCAGATTGATGAGGGCAATTGCAGTGAGGATATTTTGGAACCATTTCATGGCATGCTCCCTTAAGACACGTTGTCTCACTGTGACTATAAGCAAGCCCTAGGCCTCCCAGATCTAAATAAAGCTGTAAGAAACTGTCTCAGAGCGAGACAAAGACATATTGGGGCACCAGGCTGTCTAAAAGACAACCGAAAGTGCGATCTCAGGGGTGCGGTCTTTCAGGCGCGTTTCAACGCGAATTTCACTCTTAAAAACGTTCTTTGAAAAGCCAAATCCACAGTCGGGAAAGGCCTCGCCACTTGAGAAGTTCTGCAGATATTTTCCAGAAAGGAAGCTTCGTCCCCAAGAACCCTTGAACATCAAAAGACCCTCAAGTCCCACATGAGGTTTGGCAACTTCAGCGAGTTCATAGTTTTCGCTAATAGCAAAAAGACTGAAGCGAGATTGGGAGAAAAGAGAAAAGTCCCAACTGAGGCCTGCGCCAAAATTGAGAAAAGGGGACAGCCGAGGTTCGGTTCCAATATCCAAGCGCCAACTGAGTGGCGTGTCGAGTTCAGTGACTGGAGCTGTTGAAAGAATTTTTAGAAAGATCCAGCGATAGAGATCAAGATTCTGTAGCTCGGGAAAATATCTGAACTCAAAGCTCATTACTTCAAGATGAGAAAAAGCGGAAAGACCGCTGTCATCGGAAAGCAGGTCGTGAAAAGCTCGACGGTATTTTAATCGGTAAAAATCGTGCGAATCAAATTTTCCATAGCCGAAGTAATATGCAACCGAATCAGCGCTTTGTAAGGGGGATTTGGGTTTAAGAACTTCAACAGGATCTGTTTGATTTCCCAAGCGTGCGCGAGCCACGGACAGGGCATACTTCTCTTGCTTCAGATCTTTTTGTTGTCGGTACTCTTGGATGGCGAGATAGCTCATGGTCGCCTCCAGGGTCTTTGCTTGTTCTTTTGCGGGAAGCTCTGAAAGAAGCTTTTGATCTTTAGATTCGATCAGGTTCTGCAAAGCTCGTTTTTCCGAATATCCCAAATTTGAGTACCGACTGCGCCACTCGGCCTGCAAGGACATTCGGAGCTTTTCTCCTTTTAGAAGATTATTTTCTGAGAGGACTTTGACTGTGTCCAAGGGAATCGAGATGTTTTCAAAGGATCCGCTGAAGTCTTGATCTGGCCTGACGACGTCAATAAGTTCCATTATCTGTTTTGAACAATTCTCATTTGTAAAATAGTAGGGTGTGTAGCTGCCCTCGAGCTCTAACAAATGATCGATCAGAAACTGAACCTCCTCTTTGGAAAAATCAAGTCGATACTCCCACAGATCGCGACCCTCCAGGTTGGTGTACTCTCGGATCTTTTGATAGTAAGGAAGCATAGAGTAGGCCCCGGGATAAAAACCTGAAAGTCCTTTGAGCGCATAGAGAGCCCCACTGTCCTCTCCCGTCACCGCGGCGTAGTTAATGCCGTAATCCAGCAGTTCGAGTTCGTGCGTGTTTTTCGGATTGTGAACTCTTAAAAAGGTGTGTCCAAAGCTGGAACCAGCACTGTTGAGATCGCTGGCGGCAAAAACAATATAGAGTTCCTCGGCGCCGAGTTGGCGTTTCCACTGCTCTTGCTCCGGGCAAGACACGAGATCCTCGGACTCTAGTGGCAGAACTTTCTTAAGCCAGGCGGTCCGAGCCAGATAGCGACATTGAGAAATTTGAGCGGTCTCTTTTTTTTCAAAGAGCAGTTGAATTGTTGCCAACAATTCCTGACGTGGATCATTGGCTCCAACGGGCGAGACAAAAAAATTGCCTAAAATGGGCGAGTGAGACTCACCCCAGAGATTTTTTCGATAGTGACCAAGGCGAAGCCATTGCGAGTTATTCCAAAGCTCATTTTCTTGGGCATAGTTCTGATAGTGAGAGACACGTTCAGACGAAAAACCCCACGTTGAAAGTGGGGTCATAAATAGAAAAATTAAGACGATCTTAAGAACCATGGCACATATGTGCGAGCTCGCCTTGGTTTGACAGTTCTCTATTTAAGTTTTGGACCATGTCGACGGCAGACGTTTCGGCCGTGGGAATGATTTTTGAGTAAGAGCTCTGTGTGAATGCACCGAAGGCTTTTTGAGAAAGATCATTGCGACAACCCTTCATCTGAGCCAACGCAGCCAGCTTTTCGCCATGACCTTGCGCCATCTCACGTGAGAGTTCCTCTTGATTTATTTCAACGAAGTATTGAACTTCTTTGTCGGCCATAACGAGACCGCTGGAGGAGCAACCTGAGGTTCCCGAAGTAATACCAAGGGGTTGAGTGAAAAGGAATGAGTTGGTTGTCATCGCAAGAAGCTGTAATCCTTTTGAGTTCTTTTGGATGATGACACTTCCAAGTCCGCAACCGGCATCTCCTGCAAAAGCAGGGACACAGAATAGAAAAGTTAAAGAAAGAATGACTCTTTTCATATGGAACCTCCTAAATATTTAATTTAAATCGTTGCTTATTTATGAAAGAACATCAAAGATTTTGAAAAAGGAATCCTATTCATAGACTTACGCCCATTGGAGATCTGCATGGCTGTGCTAGAAATCACGAAACAAAATATCAAAGAGACCATTCAAAATAACGAACTTGTTATTTTGGATTTTTGGGCTTCGTGGTGTGGTCCCTGTCGTCGTTTTGCCCCCATTTTTGAAACGGTGGCAATCAAACATCCAGGTGTTGTTTTCGGTAAAGTGGACACTGAAGCGGAACAAGAGCTGGCGGCGCAATTTGAAGTGATGTCGATTCCGACGATTGCCGTGATTAAAGACGGTGATATTATTTTTGTGCAGCCGGGAGCTTTGTCAGAGAATGTTTTCGAGCAGGTCGTTGAAAAAGCCAAAGAGGTCGACATGGAAGAAGTTCGTCGACAGAATCCGTAAATAATAAGAGCAAAAGGAGCTTTGACATTTCTACCTCCCAGGTGGTGAGATGGGCCATGGCTCAGTCAGAGAATCCGATCCGTCTAAAAAAGCTTCGCGAGTTTTTGGGGTATTCCCAGCGTGATCTTGCCAATGAATTCCAAGTAACGAGCGGAGCGATTGCTCACTGGGAGTCAGGGGCTCGCCCTATTCCGGGGCCCGTTATTCGTTTGATCGACATCTATGAAGAATCACTGAGTCTGCGGGCAGCGTCAGAGTCCATAATCACTGAAGAAGCTTTGCAGGTATCTCGGGATTTTTTTAAAAGCCTGATAGAGACCCTTAACGACGAGCATCTCATCCTTGAAGAGGACACAAAAAAACATCTAAATAGCTTTATTGAGTCATTCTTTGGAGATGCTTTCGCCAAGGATCGTGTGCGTGGCAAGGTGAAATTGGCCGTGGCCCGGCAGATTTTAAAATCTTTCGAGGGTTCTCGCGGACTTTCAATTAAAGTTGCCCAGATGGCGAGTTTTTTGGAGATGGGATTACCGCCCGAGATTTCGACCCTTCTTGGGGATATTCAGTCCAAAGGAAAGCCACTCTCATTCCCGCAGATTCAAGAGATCTTAAAAGAGTCCTACGGACGTCCCTTAGCGAAAATTTTTGCCAAGATCAATCCAGAGCCCATGGTGGTAACAAGTCTTGCTCAAGTTCATCGAGCGACATTGTTGGGTGGTGAAGAAGTTGTGATCAAGGTGAAACATCCTGGAATCTCACAAATCCTGGATGGCCAGTTTAAAAAGTTGGCCATCATTTCCTTTTTAGGTGGTCTCTTGGGGAAGCAGTCCGAAGACGTTCTTCAGGAAATTCAAAATCAGGTATTGTTGGAAGTCGATTATGAGCGAGAGGTGTACAATCAAGAGCGCTTTCGCAATATTTTTGAGCACGAACCTCGCATCGTGATTCCCAAAACATATCGCGAGCTGTGCAATAAAAATGTTATTGTCAGTCAATTTGAGTCGGGACTTCCTTTTGCCACATTCTGCGCAAGAGCCACGGCTCAAGAAAAATCTCAGGCCGGACTTTTGATCGCCTATTTTCATAGTTATGCCATCTTCCGACGGGGTCTTCTGCACGGGGATGCTCATCCTGGAAACTTTCTTTTTAGAGAGAACCAGGTGGTTTTCTTGGATTTTGGCCGCATCATTGAGTACGAAAGTGACGAGCTTGAAAAAGAAAGATTCTTGTATTTGGCCATTCTCAATAAAAGAAAGGCGCAGGTTTTTGCTGAATTCAAAAAAAGAAGTCTTATTCAGGATCCTGAGTCCTTTAACTTTGAGGAGTTTTGGCGTTTGCTGCAGAAGCAACAAGAACATCATCTTGTGGAGACGCCATTTAGGATCACACGATCTTTTTTGCGCTCGATGAATATGGAAAATCGCAACTTCAAAGATCGCAAGAAATTACGCTTTGATAAGTCTTTACTGCGCTCCTTTTTGGTCAACGCCAGCCTTTGGAGTCTCTTGGCAGATCTGGAAGCTGAAGCTCCTTGGCGCAAGCAGGCTCTGGCTATGTTAGAGGGGCAGGACACGGTACAATAGTGTCTGAAAAAGAAGGGAGTCCTGAGGACTCCCTTGAGGTGGCCGGAATAAAAGCTAAATTATTGAACTTTAGTCAGATTGATTTTGTGACGAAGCACTTTATCCATCTGAGAACTCATCCATGAGCTGTCCTCGCACTCCTGTGGCCAGTTATCAGGATCTTTTTTGCGCATTGAGAATTCCACAATGATTGTCGCCTTTGTGGCAGAAGCTTGAGTGATGTAAAAGCTTGTTGTGCGGAACACTTCACAAAGTTTGCCATTGTAGTTGTCAGACTCTTCGCCAGTGAATGAGGCCGAACCCGTGTTTCCACTAGTGATCAATTCGCTAGAGAAATGACGGAAAGCCGGTTCGGATTTCCATTTGATTCCCCCATCACAGTCCGCCGTCTTGCACTTCTTATCCCCATCAAAATTACCAGAGATCTTTGTCCAATCATCTTGATCGATGCGGCGAGCGCAAACATTCGCACCCCAGTTGTAAGCACGAAGACCGCCGCTGTTCATGGAGTTTATTATACAGCTCAGTTTGTCGGCGTTGTCAGGACTTGTGAAGCCCGCAACAAACTCTTGGCAGTTCGTGGCGGTGTCACACGTGGTGCTTTGAGTACTGCTGCCCATGCGTTGGCAGTTGGTGCGAGAAGGGTCATTTGAATCTGTCCACTTTTTAAACGGAGCTTTCAACAACATGTCGTCAGTGATCAACTGTGTGGGATCAAACGCGGGGGCGCCGTAGGAAGTTTTCACAGTGTCTTTGTAGGTTCCATCAATCGTCCATGAGGGATCAATAATGATGCCTTCCTTGCCACCGCAGTTGTCAAACGCAGCTTTGCTGGCCCAAAGAGAAAAGCCTCTTCGAACTTCAGCATCTTTGGTCGCAGAGAAGTTGTTGATGAAGAAAGACGCATTTGTCCATTCAGCCTGGCACTCTGCTTGATAGTCAGCACCTTCGTTAGCACAAGGGTGAACATAACCATTGGACTGATCGTCAACGACAGACGCAGACCAAATACCGGTCATGTCAGCAAAAGCGGCGGCCTCAGTCGTGCCGTTGTCCACGATAGATGACGGGGTGACCACGGCCACAGAATAGCTACCGCCTCCTGGAAGACTGACGGTCTGAATAGAAATAGTGCCTAAGCTCAGTGACGTGGCATTGGCTCTTGGAGCATAACCCGTTTGCTGAGTGCTTCCTGAGCCAGAGAGAGCTGTTGAGTTGGCAAAGGCCAGAGGAATCGAAGGAATGCCATTAATATAGATCCAGCAACCCAAAGCTGCGCCTTCAGCCATTCCGCTGATCGTAAAGCTGAACTTACCGTCGTCACCGATGGTGCCTTCACCAGCCACATTCGGACCTGAGCCGGGAGTACAGCGCATCACTTTTGTATCAACAAAGTAGGCACCCAAACTTGAATCCCATCCCAGTGGTTTGTAGTTCATGATTGTCGGTGCGCTGACGGTTCCTGAAACTGTCAGTGATTTTGTGGGCTCCGTTGAGGGGGCCGCACTATCACTGCCGCCACCGCCGGAACACGCCGCCAGCATGGACGCTGTGGCAAGGCCGGTAGAGAACTTTATCCATTTTTTCATATAAAACTCCTCCTTAAGAAGTTGTTGTTTTGTAACAAGCAAGATCTTAGTTAGGACCGAGAAGGACTTTGAGAAATCCACGTTATTCTGGACTAAAGAGATTGAAGTGAGTTGCTCAAACTTTGAGCGGGAACGCCTTTAAGTGACAAATTTAATTGAGTTATTTTAAAAGCAGGTCCGTTTTCCGTTTTTTGGAAGACGCAAGGGAAATTGGCGTTGAAAGCTTACACTGTAAGCGCAAAAAAAAAGCCCTCTGTTTCCAGAGGGCTTTTCAGAAGTATTTTTTAAAAGTTCTATTTTTCGATCTTGATGTGTTTGATCACAACGGCTTCCACCGGGCGATCCATCGGACCTGTTTTAGAGTTCTCGATAGAGTGAACAACGTCCATTCCTTCAACAACTTCACCGAAAACAGTGTGACGTCCATCCAACCAAGGAGTCGGAACAGTTGTCACGAAGAACTGAGAACCATTGGTGTTCGGACCCGCATTGGCCATAGAAAGAATTCCAGGCTTGTCGTGCTTTTGTTGGCCGGGAGTGAACTCGTCTTCAAAACGATATCCAGGTCCACCAGTTCCGTTGCCAAGAGGACATCCGCCCTGAATCATGAAATCCTTGATAACACGGTGGAAAACCAAACCATCATAGAAAGGCTTTTTAACTTTGCTTCCTGTTTTAGGGTCGGTCCACTCTTTCGTGCCTTCCGCCAAACCAACAAAGTTTTCAACTGTCTTTGGAGCTTTGTCGCTCAAAAGTTTAACTTTAAAATTTCCTTTGGATGTTTCAAAAAGTGCGAACATCTCTTTTCCTTTCTTCGCTGTTCCTTTAGCGGCTTTTTTAGTTTCCTCTTTGACATCAGTTTTTGCATCTGCGCGGAAGCTGAAGGCCGCTAATAAAAACGCACAGAGGTAGATCCAAAATACCTTTTTAATATCGATATTTTTCGACATTGTATCTCCTGACTTTTGTCTAACTCTCTTACTATTAGTGAGGCTGTCTGCGAGGGTCAAGTTCCTTCAAAACGGCAATATTGGCCGCAAATAGGTCGGAGACTTCTTGAAGAAGATCTTGGGGGGTGGATTGAAGCACTAAGGCAAGAGATTGAAAGGACTCATGATTTGGCTGCAGTTCAACGAGTGACTCTGACGCAACAAGCTGAAGCATTTGTTCTATCTGACGCAGTCGCCCGTAATTTTCAATCAGAGTGCGACCAGGATCACCGAAAGTGGCGATGAAATCTTGCGTGTGAGATGAAGCCGGAATGATCTTATGCGCGAGCAAATAGGTTTGCGCCGCAAGTTCAATATCGATCAATCCACCTTCACTGAATTTGACATTAAGGACGCCGGAGTTCGGTAAAAGCTGCAGGCGGATTTTCTCAAGCTCTTCCAATTCATCCTTGGTGAGGCCTCGGCGAATGAAAGATTGTAAAGGCAAAACATTTTGTGCCCCCCCAATCCAACGAGCTTTTGTGTAAGCCTGCCGCTCCCACGCAGACGCTTCATGCGCAAGATAGTGGATCAGATCTTTAACGGGAATAACCAAGGGCCCGGCTTTTCCCGAAGGTCGCAAACGCATATCAATCGAATAAATATTCCCACCGCGATGAGGTTCGGTGAGTCGGGTAATAAATCGTTTTGCGAGCTTAAAATCGTTTTCCGTGGGCTCCTCAGGGACCACGAAAATAAAATCCAAATCGGAACGGAATCCCAGTTCTTGGCCGCCCCACTTTCCCAAAGCTAAAATTTGAATTGAAGAGGGATAATCTTTTTTCAGGGCTCCCAGCAAAGACTCAACGATCGAGTCGGCCGTGGAGCTGAGGTGACTTAAAAGGGACGGAAGATCTTTGTCCTCAAGAAAAGCACTTCCATTGATCACTTCAGAGAGCAATCGTTTCTCCGCCATCTCTTCAAGCAGAGTTCCCAGATCTTCGGACATCTTATCTTGAGCCCGGTATACAAAACTATCTAAGAGCTCCGGGCGATTGCACAAAATGCGCGACAGATAGGGAGAGTGCCCGAAGAGCCAAGCCAATTCCTGTAAAAGTTCCTTCTCCCGAATAAGCATGGCAAAAAAACTCGCTTTGGCGCGAGTGCCATGAATGAAGTCCTTAAGTAACAAAAGGCCACGACGGATGTCGCCCTTTTGCTGCTGCAAAGTATCTAGAAAGTCCGCCAAAAAAGCTTTGCGAGCAAGTTCATCACGCCCTTTATTGCGCGATAGAACCTCTTGTCCCAAAATCTCTTGCCAGAGTTCTTTAAGATCCTCTTCGGGAAGATTGAGTTTTTTGATCTCATCTTCCAAGAGAAGATCCTTGGGGGCTTCCCCGAGGAGACTTTTTACGATTTGATCACAACGTTTCATTTCATCCGGCAAACGGGTAAGAGCCTCAAGAATGAACTTCGGATGATCTTCTTGGGTTCTTAAAAGATGAGTTTGTTCGTCGTTCAAGGCTTGGACGTAATTTTCAAGCTGACGTAGGTTCCAATAATGAGTGCGCAGGAACTGAGCCTCTTCCTGAGGAAGAAGTCCTTTTTCCTCCAACAGTTTGAGGGCCTCCGTGGTTCCCTTGACTTGCAAACCGGGATCCCGGCCTCCGTGAATGACTTGCAGGGCGTGCGTGAAAAGTTCGACATCACGAATTCCACCGACTCCGAGCTTCAGATCAATGACGTTTTCTTGTGATCGGGCCCAGTAATGGCCTTGAATTTTCGAGCGTAAAGTTTTGAGATCTTCTAAAAGAGTAAAATCCAGATGTCGGCGAAAGGAAAACTTCTTTGCAAAACTCATCACCTCATTGATGACAAGGGCCTCACCACAAAGGGGGCGCAAGCGCACAAAAGCCAGACGTTCCCAGGTTTCTCCGTAGTTTCCATAATAGTCTTTGAATTGATCCAAAGTGGGGACGAGAGGGCCTTGTTTTCCACCGGGCCGAAGATCAAAGTCCACGCGGAAGACAAACCCTTGTGAAGTTCTTTCGGTGAGAACCTTCTGAAATTTTCGAAGGCTTGAGAGACTCACTGAAGATTCGTCTTGGGCAACTAAAAGAACATCGACATCAGAACTCAAGTTCAGTTCTTGAGATCCCAATTTTCCCAGAGCAAATAAGGCGACTTTTTGTTGAGCAAAGCAAAAATCAAAGGCTTTTTGCAGTAAGGCGTCGGAGGCCTGACTCCACTCTTTACAGATTTTTTCTGAAGACTCCGAGTTGTTTTTAGCGCAAAGAGCGCTTCGAGACCAGATCTCGTTGCGCTCTTTTCTTAACTGATCCTCGAAGGATAGATTAGTCAATGTTGTTAGACCATTTGGGTTTGTAGTAGTTGAAGTTGTCGTTGGTCACACGACGTTCTTCGGTGCCATCCACCGTCGAGATATAGATCTGACTTTTTCCGGTGCGATTGCTTGTGTACATCACAAAACGACCGTCGGGAGAAAAAGAAGGATCTTCGTTGCTGGCCATGCGTCCGTTCGCTTTTTTTGCGGAAGTCAGGCGAATCATTCCCGTGCCATCAGCATTCATGACAAAGATATCGAAGTTGTTATCACTTTGCCCTGCAAAAGCAATTTTCTTCCCATCTGGCGACCAAGAAGGGGACGAGTTAAAGACCCCGGCAAAGGTGATACGCTTTACGTTGTTGCCATCGGCGTTGGCGGTATAGATCATGGGGCGTCCCGCTCGATCCGAAGAAAAGACCAATTTGCCATCGTTAGAAATATTAGGCTCCACGTTCATGGCGCCCGCAGGGCCGTTGGTGATTTTACCCACCAAAGTTCCATCCAATGTCATCTTATAGATGTCAGGACTGGTACCTTGTGAAATGGTCAGATAGATATGGCGTCCATCTGGAGAAAAGGCCGCCCCCGAGTTGATCCCTTGTCGATAGGATACGAGAGAGCGTTTGCCAGTCGTAAGATCTAAAAGAATCATGTCGGCATTTCTGAATTTGGCGCCCACTCTTTTGACGTAAGAAGTGTAGGCGACCTTCTTTCCATCCGGCGACCAGGCGGGAGAAATAGAGATACTGCGATGGGAAGACACTTGATCCATATTGGCGCCATCCCAATCCATCACGAAAATTTCTTTGGCTTGTCCGCCACCGCGGTCTGAAGAAGCCACCACGCGAGAAAGGAAGGGCCCTTCTTGTCCGGTGAGAGCTTTCAGAACGTCGTTAGAAAAAGTATGCGCAATACGACGGGCACTGGAAAGAGGTCCCTTGTATTTCTTGCCAAGAACCAGATTGGCTCGTGGCACGTGATAAGTATAAGTCTCAAGAGTCACTTCGTTGCCCACAATCGAGTATCCAGCACGGATCAGGAAGTCGGCTCCAATCGCAGACCAGCTTTGGAATTTAAATCCGTTGGGTTGTCCAGGGGCTGGCATCAAGCCTGTTTTGCTGGTGTCTTCCAAAAAGGCACTTTGATTAATGAATTGGAAGTAAGAGGACACGGAAAGATCATTAGTGATGGTGTTAAATAGCTCAACGCCCACAGACTGATATTTCGAAGCCGTCGTGGGGGCACCAAAATATTGCAGAGGAGGAAACGCCGCCAAACTTTTTTTGGTGCGAGCTTCTCCCAGTTTAATGTAGATTCCGTTTTCTTGGGCTTGCGAGAAAACAGGTGAAAGTCCAAGGACGAGGAGCACGGCCAAAAGCTGCTTTATCATAAGATTCCTCCTAAAAAGTTATTCTGGGAACCCAATAAGGATTCCATCGACAGACACGATCGCCAAGAACTTTTCTGGCGGAGCCGGGAAGGGCGCAGATCGATCAATTGTTGCTAATACTTCTTCATCGTAGCTGGTATTGCCGCTCGATTTAATAATTTTTCGTCCCAAAATATTCCCGCGCGAGTCGATAAAGACGCGGGCTTGAGCTTTAAAGTCTCGCTTCGCCAACCACTCTGGCAGGGCCCAGTTTTGTTTGATGTGGCGATCTAAATCTGAAGCATAAGATTCGTGTTGAAGTTTTGTCAGACCGGTCAGTGAAGTGCCGGGAGACAACACATTGCCTTTAATTTTCGAAGCCCCTGTATCGGATTTTCCAGCACCTGGGGGGTTCTTTCTTTTTTCTTCAGCCACGTCTTCTTTGATTTTCTCAAGGGCCGCCATGGCTTTAAGTTTTTCCAGAGCACTTTGCTGCTTGGACTTCACCTTCTCAAGATTCACCCCATCATCTTCTTTTTTGGAGTGTTCTTTAACAGGTTCTGCCTTGGGTTCGACTTTCTTTTCGACAACTTTTTCCACAGGCTTTTCAACAGGTTTTACCGCAGAAACCTCTTTATCAGGAAGAGCCGCCTTTGCCTCCTCCTTGGAGGGTGGGGGTAAAGTTTTGGGTTCGACCTTGTCAGGCAATCCGACGATATCGACGCGCACGGCTTGAGAAAAATCAATGGGCTCAGAAGAAAAGAACACAGTCTTCAAAGTGAAGATAGAAACAATCAACGCATGCAGGGCAAAGGAAACCCCAAGGCCGCGCGAAAGTTGTTCATCTTGTTGGTTGTCTTCTTCTAAGTAATTCACTGTTCTTTAGGTAAGGTGATAAGACCAATGTTAAAAATTCCCGCAGCGCGAACTTCGGCCATGGCTTCGGCGACAAAACCATAATCCACTTTGCGATCTGCCTGGATATAAACCTGTTTGTTCTTTTTGTTTTCAAAGATAGCTTTTAGTTTTGGGCGAAGTTCGTTCATGGCAATTTTTGTTTTTGCCACAGTCATCTTTTGATCCGGTCCAATGACCAAAACAAAAGGCTCATCGTTCAACTCCACGCCCGAAGAAGACGTTTTGGGAAGATCGACTTCGATTCCCTGTTGCATCAAGGGAGTGGTCACCATGAACATAATGAGAAGCACCAGCATCACATCCACGAGGGGAGTGACGTTGATTTCGCTCAATGTTGCGCGGCTTTTTCCTTTGCCGCCGCCAGAACCCATTCCCATGTTAGTTTCCTTGGAAGAAGTTTCTTTTTACAATATTCAAGAAGTCCGCGCTGAAATTATTCAAGGCGATTTCTTGTTTACGGATGCGCGAAATAAAGTTGTTATACAAAACAACCGCAGGGATGGCTGCCGCCAATCCGATGGCTGTAGCAATCAAAGCTTCAGAAATACCCGGAGCAACGACGGCCAAGCTGGCTGTGCCTGTTTGACCAATTTTATGGAAAGAGCCCATGATCCCCCACACGGTTCCAAAAAGACCAATGAAGGGTCCCGTACTTCCGGTCGTGGCAAGAACGGTCAAGCGAGACTCCAGTTTCGCGATCTCATTTTCAGAAGCTTTGTTGAGCATGCGCTCCAGATTGTCGAGACCAGACAAGATGGGCTTATCGCCCTCCGTTTTTGCCAACAAAGGGGATTCCGAGATCTTCTTCATCTCAAGATAGGCCGCCTTAAAAACACGCGCGACGGACGATTCATTATACTGATCAATGTCTTCATAAAGAGTGTCTAAAGAGTTCACCTTCCAAAATTTGTTAAGGAATAACTCGTCAGATTGTTTCATCTTTTTAAAGGTCTGATATTTGGAATAACCAATAGCCCAGCAGAACACAGACAAGATGATCAGAATCAGCAAAGTCAGTTGCACAATGGGGCTAGCTTGAAAAATCGCATCAATGGAGCTGGTATTCACTGATACAGAGGGGGCGGCCTGGGCCACATTAACAAAGGATAGAACGGACATATCTTGACCTCCGATGGGGGACGCAAACCCGTCCCTAGAGTAAAAAGATATGCTCAAATGCAGTCGAGTTCAACCTATTGCGCAGGACCTTGGCCGAGGAGGCGAAGCAATTCCGGCAGATTCTCCGTGATATATCCGTCCGCCTTATAGCGACTCGCCTCGGCAAGTTGAGAATCACTCTGGATCGGCCCTAGGAAAATTCTTTTATTGCGACGACGCATTTCTAGAATGATGTCGTCGTTAAACGCGGAACGATTCAAAATCTTAAAGGGCGCAATGAAGACATCCCCTTTGAATTGCGTGGAGGGCAGAACATACATGGCGTCAAAGGTCATCAGTCGCATCAGATCCGGAGTGCTGGTTCCGTAAACCCACTCGGGCTTGATGTCTTTGATAGAGGTCATGATAATCAAAGCTTCACTTTGAATGAGCGTGCGCTCATTGGGTTTCAGGTCTTTGATGGCCTCGACAAGGGCGGTGTGAGCTTCGGAAACATTGTCCACCACATTCAGGATGAAGCGAGTTTGCGGAAACTGTTCGTAGTATTCTTTGATTGCTGGGGTGGTTTTGTAAAACTCGTTGATTTGTTCCCAGGGGTATTCGGGAAGTTTTCCGCCAATCAGGATCGGTGTGGTGGGATTTTTTTCCTGTTCTTGGCGTTTCATCTCTAGAAATTCTTTATCGCGGGACGGGGACAATGCAAAAGGCACCTTCTCGCGGGAATAACGAACATCCACCCAAATGATGGCGTCAGGACGAAGTTTCAAGGCGTTTTCGACATCCTCAAGAGTGTTGGCTTTCACGATGATGGCGGGGCTGGGGCCAGCAAAGAAGGCGTGTTCATATAAGGGGTAGTTTTGACCCAGGCCCCAAATACGGGCCATCACAACTAGAACTCCCAGGACGACAAGGCTTGCAACAGTAATGAAAAAGATTCTCATAGGACCTTCGTATAGCACCCTAAGGCATTGAAATCAGCATATTTTTTTCAAACTAACACAATCTTTTCTGTCACAGACTTAAATACGCTAAAATTAGGCGTATTTCGTCTTGTTTTTCATTACACTTTCGTTTAGAAACGCTGAGTACCCATATATTGGGGGAGTTGAGGACATGAACAAAATCAACCGTAAGCTTGAGTATGCTTTGATGGCTTTAAAATATATGAGCCAAAAGATTCCAGGGGAATTAACGACGGCCAAAGAAGTTTCAGATTCTTTTCATACTCCTTTTGATGCAACTGCCCGAGTTATGCAGCAGATGGCTCAAAAAGGCGGAATTTTGCGCGCCGAATACGGAGCCAACGGCGGCTATCAAATCACCAAAGACTTAGCGAAAGTTTCTATTCACGATCTGGTGGAGGTTGTGGATGGTCCCACCGCTTTAGTGAAGTGTCTTCACAAAGAGGGTCCCTGTCAGATTCAAGGGACCTGCAATATAGTTTCTCCAATCACACAATTGAATGATCGACTCACGGATTTTTATAAGGGCCTAAGCCTGAAGGATCTTCTTGTGGAAAAATCATCATCAG
>JAHRXB010000021.1 GCA_019104905.1 Bdellovibrio sp. | reverse complement strand
GAACCATCAAGTGTAAAGTAAACAAAGACGGGTCCGGTGGGACCGCCATCAATCCTCGTTGTACATTGAAGGCGGCCTGGGGTGATGAGTGCGGTTAGTTAAAAAAATAGGGGAAAGTCCTGAAGTCCATTAAGAGTCCGCCCTCGGCAGGAGTTTTGTACAGGTTTTCCCTTTGTTCAGGAGTCAGGTACTTGATCTTCTTAAAGTGTCGAGAACGACTGAAAACACCGTTCCGCCATTGATAGACTTCATCCATCTTTTCATCGAACTGATAGCTGTGATTGTGATCCTCATAATAATCATCGAGTTTATTTCGTCCAAGATAGATGGCATTGGAACCTTCGTAACCTGTCTTGTCTTTGGTTTTCTCATCGGTGTTAAGAAGATAAATCCAATCACCGGGGACGATATTACGAGGAGCAATTCCATATTGAATAGTGAGAAGTTTTCCAGAGTGCCCCATTTCTTGTGGTTTGAAATCACTTTCAAAGCTCCACATTTTTCCGGGCTCAATGTGAACTAAAGGCTCCCCATCTGCCATCAGACGCGCTTCAATACGACGAAGAGTTTCTGGGTCCTTCTTAATTCGATGGTAATAGTCCAGAACCCCCTGGATGATCACAACCTTCGAAGCGGTGTAACAACCGATCGCGTATTTTTTCTGATTCATGAACATATCGTTGACGATGATATGGGGGGGATCCTGAGTGATGGGCGTGCCTTTTTTCCAGTACTTCTGATTCCAGAAGGCGGGGCCTCCATCGGGCCATACCCAACTCAGTTTTTCTGTCCAGACGACGATACTTTGACGAACTCCGACGTGGTCGATCAAGGCGGAAGCCGTACAGTGTTCATTTGAAAACTCAGTGAGGCGGCCATGCTGCATCAGAGCCAGCACGATCTCTTTGCGTGAAACAGTGCTGACTTTGCGAGTTTTCTTATTCTTCATCGGAAGTTCAATCACTTCATCTTTGATATTCAGTTCAGGTCGACGACTGAAATCCAGTGTGTTGGTGTCTGTCGGAGGTGTGTTGAGAGTGTAGACTAAAGTTCCCGCAGTATTTTTCTTCAGCGTATAGAGGTCGGGAGTGATGCCTAATGACCCGAAATAAGCCGCTAATTCCGATTCGATCGTGGGGAGTTGCTCCGGACGGCAAGAAAACTGTATGCCTTCTTCTTTCTTAGCCGGGGGCTCATTTTTCTGAGGGTGGGAGTTTGAAGTCGTACAGCCTATAAGAGCAGATTGAAGAGTTACAATAGTAACTGCCATGATAAATGTATTTTTCATGGAATTTATTCTAGTGTCGAGATCAGTTCTTTGACAAGGAAGTGGCAGACCAAGCGGGACTAAGTCCAGTTCGAGGTCTTGGTTTTCAGACCTCTTAGTCTTTTACCAACTTCAAGACGGCGGCCAAGACCCTTTCGTTTCGTGCTTTTTTAGTCTCCATTTGAGGGTTGTTTATTACTGAGAACATCTCCCCCAAAAGATAGTTATGGATGCTCATCGCTGTAGACTCAAGGTCCTGGGTCTTCCAGACCTTGGCTTCTTGCCCGGCCAGAAGAAGTTCCTGAATTTTTGCAAGTCTAGCCCGCATGACCTCGGTATGAACCTTTTTAATTGAGGGCACTTGAGTGGCAAAATAGTGTAACGACAGAAAGGCCACGTGAAAGGGTTGTCCTTTCGAGCACCATTCCAGATTTTTTTCGACGTAGATAAGTAAGCTCTCTTTGGCATTGAGATTGTCTGGGACCTTACTTGCGAAAAAATCACGCCCTTTTTGCGCTCCTAATAAAATGGCTTCTTTTAAAAGCTCATCACGATCGGAAAAGTACTTATAAAGAGCAGCTTGAGTGATGCCAACCGCATCTGCAATATTTTGAAAAGGAGTATTTTGCACGCCTTTCTCGGCGTAAAGTTCTAAAGCTTTGAGTAAGATGTTTTCTCTGGTGCGTTCACCTTTGCTGATTTTCAATCTCTTTTGCCTCTCGTCGGGGTATCGATATAAGTTATATCCTATAACTTTCAAAGAAGGGTGCAATAAAAAAACAAATCTTTTTTTAACGAGCCCGTTCCCGTAGCAAACTCTGGCAGCGATCTAAGATGGTGGCGCGAATGTTATCCCGATGTTTGATGAGTTCGGGAAGTTTGGTGGTTTGAACCACCTTGTAAAGGCTGATGGTTCTTTCTAGATCAATCAGTCTTTGTTTTTGAGGTCCCCGAGATAAGGGAAATTTTGGAATGGGCGCATTTTCGATGACGGCTTGCTGGACGGCGGTTGTCCAGTCAATCTCGGTTTGAGTTAAATAGATCCCAGGAATGAATCTCTCTTGAATGGCCTCCTCAGTTTTAATCTGAGTGTTGAACCATTGCAGTTCATTCAGAATCCGATGGAGTTCGGAGTCATATTTCTTTCCAAAAAGTTTGAAGACGATCTTTTTCCAGGCGGAACAGAAATCTTCAAACTTGATGTCTTGAGATTTTTCAAACAGAGGAGGATTGGTAATGTAGTGCAGAGTCTTCAATAAGACCTCAGAAGAAATCACGGCGCTGTCGGATTTATAACTGACTCTCATCAGATGATGGGCCCAACTGGCGATGTCGAGAACAGCCCGGCTGTCGACCAGGGCATTGCGAAAGTTAAGTTGAAAGTCTTCATAGAGAGCGGCGTGCGCGGGGCGATCCAAAAACTGATCCAGGTCGCTTTTGCGGCGTTCAGATTTTGGAAGACCGAAGAAATGATTTAGATGTTCCGAGAACTTTTCAAAAGAATCCATCCAAAGGCTTTCTCTTTGGCAGGCTTTGTAAAGTTGGAAGGCCTTCGCCGGCGAAGGCTCGGCTTCATCGAGAAGTGCATTGATTTTTTGTTCCAACAAACGTGGGAATGAATGCAATAACTCTTTGATCATACCTTGTCATGGTACCATGGTCGGGGAGGATTCTAAATAAATTTGGATTTTTTCAGAGGTGAAAAATTGAATTCAAATAATTCTGTCGAACTGTTTTACACTTAGACTACACATCGTGATTCGACCCATTAAAAAGAGAATAGATCTTCTGCCATTTGTCGCAAGAAGGAGCCGTGATCTTCAGGTCTTCTCCGCTCCACGGGTGTTGAAACTCGACACTTGTGGCCCTCAGGCAGAGTCCGCGAATATCCAGAGTATCTCGGAAGAAACGATTGTGATGAGAATCGCCGTGTTCGATGTCACCCAAAAGAGGATGGGCAATGCGATCGAAGTGACGTCGGATCTGATGCCAACGCCCTGTGACCGGGGATACTTCCACTAAAGAATAGCGGGAGGTGGGATATTTCTTCCCAACGGGAACGGGGAATTCAACGGTCCCAAGACGTTTATAAAGAGTCTTTGCGTCGACCTGCCCAAAGCCGGCCACTTCCAGAGGTAAGTCAATAGAGCCCACCTCATCCACGAAACCTCGAACGACGGCATGATATGTTTTCTGCATCCGTCTTTCCATAAAAAGACGCCCCAGTTCCGCAGCGGCATTTTTACTCATGGAAAAAAGAACGACCCCACTTGTGGGGGCGTCCAGGCGATGAGCTGGATAGACGTCTTGCTTCATCAGATCACGCAAAGTATACAGGCAGATTTTTTCTCGAGGGACAGGGTAGGGAGATCGCTCCGGAGGATGCACGAAGTGCCCTTCTGGTTTATCGATGGCAAAAAAGTGTTGGTCTTGATAAAGAATATTCATAACGTCGATGTCCTGGCATCATCGCATAGGGTGTGACGGGGGTCACCAGTAAAGGTCACGGGATTGATGGTTCGGCCTCTTTTTTTAGTGGAAAAATCGCTAAAAATTACTCCACACGGTCCAGAAAAATATAAAATTCAGATCAGTTTATTTTTTCTTTAGCATTTTCGAAATTTCGAACCTTTCTCGATAAATAGATTTATATGGGAGGTCCTACAATACAATCTTTAATTTAGTCCAGAGGTGTTCTTTGAGTCGGAGAAGACCCATTAAAATATCAAATGTGACTCAAGTCATACT
>JAHRXB010000050.1 GCA_019104905.1 Bdellovibrio sp. | reverse complement strand
GTGGATCAACTTTTAATTCTTAATCACATCCCAGCGAATATCGCCAATAGAACTTTTTAGTTTTACTTTGTGGCTGCCGGTATCAACCAGGATTTGCACTTGGGCATTGGGGAGAGCCTCGATTTGAGTTAAGCGCAGAATCTTGGGATTGCGATGATAGGCAGATTCAATGGCCTGAGCGATATTATCCCAACGGATGAAGGGCTCAAAACTCTTTCCCTGATTCGTGCTTTTGTAGGAACCAACGAACCAAGTTCCATTCGGGTGAATGCTGACAGGAAGATTTTGTTTTTCAAACAGAGGAATTTCGGTCCAAGTCAGGCCGTCTTCGGTGCGAAAGACGCCTTCGCTAGAGACGATACCGCGAATAGAATTTTTATTTTCAAAAGCAATCGAATAGATTTCTCGTTTCATCAGAGCGTCAGTGGAGATGGTATTTTCTGCGACGGGTTCGTGTTCAAAAAGAAGATTTTTCTTTTTCCACCACACTTCGCCGTGGCCGTCGATCTTGCTGACACCCCAGGTGTTGGCTTCAAGTTTTAAAATCTCAACACGAGCTCGAAGTGGGGGAGTGAAGGAAGAGTCAGATTTGACAACAATCCCCCGATGAGTGTTGGCCACGTAACCTAAGACTTCATTCAGAGGAACCGTTTCGCCTTTTTGAGAGATCAACGCATTGTTGTTTCGATACAGCACTGTCATCCAGTTCTTTTTGGGATGATAAGCAAGATTGGCAAAGTCCGCTCTGGAAACAAAGTGTGTGATGTCGGCGTATCCCACTCGTCCCTGATATTGGATTTTAATAAAACTCTTCGTGATCTCTAAAGGAGTCACTCGAGTCAGGCGCGGGAGGGTTGTTAAGGCGGGGGCGCTAAGATGGGGCTCTTTGCGAAGACTCGTGTCTACGATATTGCTGTAAACGCCAAGATCATCGTGAAGGGCTTGTAGCTGATGAAGAGGGATCCACCCTTGTGTTGGACTTGATTTTTCTTTCACTCGGGCCCAGAAGTCTTCTACCGCCAAAATTTCGAGTTGAGTCTTTGCGGTCAAAGTTTTTACGGGGCTTGAGTCGCTGCGGTTGAGACTGAGAAGGGGTGTTGTGGTCTTGTTTTCCACGTAGCGAGCGACTTGAATATCGCGTAAAATTTCATGGCCTTGCAGAAGATACTCTTTTTTATCCCACGAGGTGCGGTAGGCAATTTCATTTTCAGTTCGCAGAAGGCGTTCCTCCAAAGTATTTCGACTCGCCTGGCCAGAAGGAAAAAGACTGGTTTTACTACGAAAGAAGGATGCTGCTGACCCCGCGTCGGTGGCTAAAGCAGCCCAAGAATTAGGCACGGCAAAAAGAACAGGTATTACGAGAGAAAAAATGGACCGCATCTGTCCATTTTGGGCCTTAGGCCCGGTGCTCTCAAGGCCAGAACTTTTGACCTCTAGGCTAAAGTAAAGTACTGGTAACAGGTCGACTTTTTAACAGTATTATAACGCGGAGTGGTGGATATGAATATCAAATCGATTGGTGTTGTGGGCGCAGGGCAAATGGGGAACGGCATTGCGCAGGTGGCGGCAAGCTTTGGCTTTAACGTCATCATGTTGGACGTCAGTGGTGCGGCTCTTGAAAAAGGCATTGCGACGATTGCTGGAAGTTGTGATCGCATCATTAAAAAAGGCGCGATGACGGAAGCGGACAAAGCGGCTTTGTTGGGCCGAATTAAAACGGCGCAAGAGACAGCCGCGTTGAAAGACTGCGATATCGTGATCGAAGCAGCGACCGAAAATATTGATTTGAAGTTGAAGATCTTTAAAGACCTTGATGCAGCGGTGAAACCAGAAGCCTTGTTGGTGTCTAATACCTCTTCCATCTCTATCACAAAAATTGCGGGAGTGACGAAACGTCCAGCGCAGGTGGCGGGAATGCACTTTATGAATCCGGTGCCTTTGATGAAGTTGGTCGAAGGTATCCGTGGTCTGCAAACTTCTGATGAAACTTTCGCGACAGTGAAGGCATTGGCCGAAAAAATGGATAAAGTTTTTGTGGAGTCCGTGAAGGATATGCCGGGTTTTATCGTCAATCGTATTCTTATGCCGATGATCAACGAGGCGGTTTATACACTTCATGAGGGAATCGCGTCTGTAGAGTCTATCGACAATGCTATGAAATTGGGAACCAATCAGCCGATGGGGCCTTTGACGTTGGCGGATTTTATCGGTTTGGACACTTGTCTTGCGATCATGAATGTCCTTCATGATGGTTTGGGTGATTCTAAATATCGCCCTTGTCCTCTTCTTGTGAAATATGTTGAAGCGGGTTGGTTGGGACGTAAATCAGGACGTGGTTTTTATAACTACGCGGCGAAATAAGGATGAGTTTTATGGCAAGTTTTACTTACAAAACAATTGTGTTGGAACAAAAGCCCCAGGGCGTGTGGGTGCTGACGGTCAGTCGCCCCGAAGCCTTGAATGCCTTGAACTCTACAGTGCTTAACGAGATGGGCGAGGCTCTTCGTCAAATTGGCGAAATGTCTTATGACGACGCTCGCGCCTTGATCATTACGGGTGCTGGCGAGAAAGCCTTTGTTGCAGGGGCGGATATTAAAGAAATTCACGAGCTTGATGAAGAAAAAGCAAAGTCGTTTGCTCAGCGGGGGCAAAGTATTTTTCATGAACTCACTCTTTTGAAAATCCCCGTGATTGCGGCCGTGAATGGGTTTGCTTTGGGTGGAGGCTGTGAGTTGGCGTTGGGTTGTGATTTTATTTATGCCTCTGAAAATGCCAAGTTTGGTTTGCCTGAAGTCAGTCTTGGGCTGATTCCAGGTTTTGGTGGAACAGTGAGAATGGCTCGCGCCATCGGACAACGTCGTGCTCGCGAACTGACTTACACGGGAAATATGGTGACAGCTCAAGAAGCGCACTCCATGGGACTTGTGAATAAAGTATTCCCTCAGGCCGAGTTGATGGCGGGCGTGATGAAAACGGTTGAAAGTATTCTCAGCAAAGCTCCTATTGCAGTGGGCTCAGCAAAACTATCCATCAACCAGGCTTGGGATATGGATGTCGAAGAAGCACAAAGAAACGAAGCAAAGATTTTTGCGGAACTCTTTACTTCTGAAGATGTGAAAGAGGGCACACAAGCCTTCATTGAAAAACGTAAAGCACAATTTAAAGGGCAATAGTCCAAAGCATTATGGCATATACACTTAAAAATCCAGTTCGTATCGTAACCGCTGCAGCTCTTTTTGATGGGCATGATGCAAGTATCAATATCATGCGCCGAATCCTTCAGGATATGGGGGCGGAGGTCATTCATCTTGGACACAATCGTTCAGTGAGTGATGTTGTGAAGGCGGTCCTTCAAGAGGGTGCGCAAGGCGTTTGCATCAGTTCCTATCAGGGCGGCCATATGGAGTACTTCAAATATATGAAGGATCTCTTGGATGAAGCCGGGGCTGGGTACGTGCGGATTTTTGGTGGTGGCGGGGGCGTGATCGTCCACGAAGAAAAGCAAGAGCTTGAGGCTTATGGTATTGCTCAGATCTTCCATCCAGAAGACGGGCGCAAGATGGGTCTTGAGGGAATGATCGAAATGGTCGTTCGCGGTTGTGATTTTGATATTCTTGAAAAACAAAAAGAGTTTAAAGCCAAGAAGAATATATTCCCTGGCGACACGATTCCTTCTGTTGAGTTGGGTGTCGCTTTGACCGCCATTGAAAATGGCAATAAAGATGTTTCGTTGTCCAATTTTGGACTGGAGTCTTTCAAGGCGAAATCCAAAGAGCCCCTGGTACTAGGAATCACCGGAACGGGCGGCGCGGGGAAGTCTTCTTTGATTGATGAGTTGGCGCAACGATTCCTCAATGCGTACCCGACAAAAAAGATTGCCGTGGTCTGCGTGGATCCTTCCAAGCGTAAAACAGGCGGTTCTCTTCTAGGGGATCGTATTCGTATGAACTCTTTGTCGCGCAATCGCATCTATATGCGCTCCGTCGCTTCGCGCGGATCGGGAAGGGAAATTGCCTCATCTTTGCCAGAGATTTTAAAATTCATTCGTCAGTTGGATTTTGATTTTGTGATCGCGGAAACTTCGGGGATTGGTCAAGGAAATATGGCCATTACCGAGGTCAGTGATCTTTCGATGTACGTGATGACATCGGATTTTGGAGCACAATCGCAGTTGGAAAAAATCGACATGATCGATTTTGCCGACCTTATCGCCGTGAATAAGGCCGATCGTCGGGGTGCTTTGGATGCCCTTCGCGACGTAACCAAACAATACAAACGATCGCGTAAGATCTTCGATGAAAAAGTGGAAGTGCCAGTTTTCCTCACGCAAGCCTCGCAGTTTAATGATGGGGGCGTGAATAAGTTGTTCTTTAAATTGGCGGATCTTTTAGAGTCTCGCCAAAGCGGCGCTTGGACTGTTGAAGCAAAGTACAAGTCCAACATCCTTTCCGCGGAAGAACATGCGATCATCCCGGCAGACCGTCAGAACTATTTGGCTGAAATCGTCAGCACCATTCATAAATATAAAAAACGCACGGAAGAATTGGCAGAAAAAGCCTCGCAGTTGGGGGGCTTAAAAAAGGTCGCTCCTTTGTTGGGGGCCAATCCTGAAACTGTTAAAAAGGTTGAGACGGAGCTCAGCTCTGAGTTCACGCAAGAGGAACTTGAGCAGCTTAAGAATTTTGAGCAGTTAATTGATCTTTATTCCAAAGACGAATTGGTTTTTAAAGTTCGCGATAAAGAGATTTGCCAACCCTTGGTTCGTGAATCCTTGTCAGGAACGAAGATTCGTCGCGTGGTCGTACCTAAGTTTAAGGACTGGGGCGATCGCTTTAAGTATTTGAAACTTGAAAATGTCCCTGGAGAGTTTCCCTACACGGCAGGCGTTTTTCAGTTAAAGCGCGCCGACGAAGATCCCAAGCGGATGTTTGCCGGGGAAGGAACTCCTGAAAGAACCAACCGTCGTTTCCATTATCTGACTAAAGGAGAAACGGCTCACCGTTTATCCACGGCGTTTGATTCGGTGACTTTGTACGGACAAGACCCCGATCAGCGTCCCGATATTTTCGGAAAAGTCGGTGAGTCGGGCGTTAGTATCTGTACCCTCAACGATATGAAGAAGCTCTATGCGGGCTTTGATTTGGTGAATCCAAATACGTCCGTCAGCATGACGATCAATGGGCCGGCGCCGATGATCTTGGCATTCTATTTCAATACGGCGATCGATACGCAGGTTGAAAAGAAAGAAAGCCAGTTGGGACGCAAACTCACTCCCGAAGAGTGGACGGATGTCGCGCATTGGACTCTTCAGCAGGTACGCGGGACGGTTCAGGCGGATATCTTAAAAGAAGATCAGGGGCAGAATACGTGTATTTTCTCTATCAACTTTGCATTGAAGATGATGGGCGATATTCAAGAGTATTTTGTTAGAAATAAAATCAGAAACTTCTATTCTGTCAGTATTTCTGGATATCATATTGCGGAGGCGGGTGCGAACCCGATTTCGCAATTGGCGTTCACGTTGTCGAACGGTTTCACATTTGTGGAATACTACCTGGCGCGTGGTTTGAAGATTGACGACTTTGCACCGAACCTGTCGTTCTTCTTTAGTAATGGTTTGGATCCAGAGTATTCTGTTTTGGGAAGAGTGGCTCGCCGTATTTGGGCGGTGGCAATGCGAGACCTTTATAAAGGGAACGATCGCTCTCAAAAGTTAAAGTACCATATTCAAACATCGGGTCGTTCTTTGCATGCCCAAGAAATTGATTTTAATGATATTCGCACCACCTTGCAGGCGTTGATTGCGCTTTATGATAACTGCAATAGTTTGCATACCAATGCTTATGATGAGGCGATCACGACTCCAACAGAGGAATCTGTGCGCCGTGCAATGGCAATCCAGTTGATTATCAACCGCGAGTTCGGGATGACCAAGAATGAAAATCCCACTCAAGGGGCTTACTTCATTGAAGAGCTGACGGATCTAGTGGAAGAAGCTGTTTTGGCAGAGTTTAAAAAGATCAATGAGCGGGGCGGGGTTTTGGGCGCAATGGAGACTCAATACCAGCGTTCGAAGATCCAAGAAGAGTCTTTATATTATGAAAGACTGAAGCACGATGGGACTTTGCCGATCATTGGTGTGAACACCTTTATTGATCCCAAGACGATGGCAGCGGATTACGTCCCACCGAAGATTGAGTTGGCGCGAGCTTCCTACGAGGAAAAGAATGCGCAGCTTGATAATGTTCATCAGTTCCAGAATGCTCATAAAGATGAAGGGGAGCGGGAACTTCAAAAATTGAAAGAGACCGTGTTGAATGGCGGCAATATCTTTGCGGCGCTCATGACTGCGGCTAGACATTGCAGCTTGTATCAAATGACTCAAGCCCTCTATGAAGTGGGCGGACAGTACCGAAGAAATCTTTAAATACCTAAAGGCCGATCGAAAGATCGGCCTTCTTATTTTGTGCACCTGCATTCTAAAGGTGGGCGCAGATGTGCGCTCAAAATATGACAATTGCGAGCTTCCCAGGCGACCCTTAACACCTTAGGGCTGTGGGCAAATCACAGGGAAGACCTAATGTGCTTGTGGCGTGGGATCTGTTTGGATTAGAGCGGGGGAGTCTCAAAATGAGAACAGCACTCTTTTGGCATAAGCTTTGATCTATTTATAGATGTTAGAGAAGGATTTATTGGCGAATTTAGGTGATGGTTGATGAAAACAGTGATGGCGACGACATTATTTTTGTTTTTTGCGATGACGGCCTCTTTGGCTTCAGCGCAACTTGTTCGCTGTGAGGGTGTTTTTGTCGATTTATCATTTGGTAATAGCTTCTCTGTGACGGATAAGATTTTTAACGCCTTCTACGGAATAAAAAAACCGAAAATAATTAAAGAGCTCGATGTCCGGGAGTATGAGAGATATTTGACGCTGCTTCGGGAAAATCACCCAGAAGTGCCAGCCTCAAAGACCGAGCACTATGTGGCTCTTCTTGATCATCACTA
>JAHRXB010000041.1 GCA_019104905.1 Bdellovibrio sp. | reverse complement strand
CTATGGAGCGCGCCATTGTGGTGCATGGCGCCTGGTACGTCGATCCCCAATACACGCCCTTGGGACGAAGTCAGGGCTGCCCGGCTGTGGAAGAAAAGTATATCGATACTCTTATTTCTCAACTAAAAGGCGGCAGTGTTTATTACATTTGGGCGGGACAATCGTAACGGGATTTTTTAGTGGAACTGCTTTATCAGGATGAACATTTTATCGCCGTCAATAAGCCCTCGGGCTTTCATGTTCATCCTCATGAGAATGTTCAACATCGGGTGTCCCGAGATAAAATCTGTCTTTATCACGCTCGTCGCATGATGAAACAACACGTCTTCCCCGTTCATCGTCTTGATGCGGGTACCAGCGGCGTCTTGCTCTTTGCTCTTTCGTCACAATCTGCCAGTCAACTCTGCAAGCTTTTTACGGAACGAACCACCCACAAAACCTATCACGCCGTCGTGCGAGGTTACGTGAAAGAATCAGGCACAATCGAAATTCCCCTGGAGTTAGATTCAACCGGCGATCTTGTGGAGGCGAAAACGTCCTTTCAGCGTTTGGGAACCATTGAGTTCCCCGTTCCGGTCGGGAAAAAATTTCCCACAGCCCGCTACTCCTGGGTGGAGGTCACCCCCCATACGGGGCGCTATCATCAGATCCGTCGACACTTTAATCGCATCTCCCACCCGCTCTTGGGAGACGCGGTCCACGGCGATTCCCATCACAATCGTTTCTTTAGAAACCATATAGGAATCGAGGGGTTGTGCTTAAAAGCTCTCCGCCTGGAATTCACCCACCCCTGGAGTGGCGAAAAAGTCTCTATCGAAGCGCCTCCTTGTGAAAAGTGGAAGAAGATTCAGCATCTTTTCCTGTCTCCCAGCCCTTAAAAGGCGCCTTGTGCCTTTTTCCCAGTTCCCGTTGACCTGCCTTGAAGACGGGCGTAGAAATGGCCCCGATTCAGAGGTAAATCATGTCCAGAACGCAAGCTCTTCACAAGCTGATGATTGTGATCGGCCTTTTATTTATTTTACTCGTGACCCTGCAAACCCACGCCGAACCCCTTCATCATAAAATGCTGGTTGAGGTCTATCCGGGTCTCAAAATGCTTAAAGCGCAAGACACCCTGACATTCCCAAAGGGCTCTCCCCGCAAGGTCAGCTTTTTGCTTCATAAAGATTTGCGCATCTCCGTCACCAGCACCGATGACTCAATCGTACTTCTGCATCCCGCAACCAATGATGAACCTTATGTCGAGTACGGCTTACAACTGGGGACCCAAGACAACAAGGTCTCTGTGAGCTTCTATGGTGTGATCTATGATCCCGTCCTCAACGACGACAGCACGGGTTTGATTTCTCCTGAGGGCGCCACTTTGTTTGGCAGCACGTATTGGTACCCCTTCTTCCTCGATACACAAAAAAGTTTTGATGTCACAGTTCAGACGCCTGCGGATTGGCGCTCTTTGGTGCAGGGACAGATTGTCAGCACAGAGGTGCAAAACTCTCTTCGCACATCCCGTTTTGTCGAAATCTATCCTCAACAAGAGATCTATCTTGTCGCCGGTCCGTTTCATAACTACGAAGTCGACATGAAAAACGGAAAAAAGGTTCAAGTGCTCTTGCGCAAAGAGGACCCCGCCCTTGCACAACACTTTTTGACTCTGGTCCCCGATTATATCGAACACTATTCGGAAACCATTTCTCCGTATCCCTATTCGTCTTTCACTGTGGTGGAAAACTTCTGGGAAACCGGGTACGGAATGCCCAGCTTTACTTTGTTAGGACCGACGGTCATTCGTTTGCCCTTCATTCTTAACTCTTCTCTTCCTCACGAAGTTCTTCATAACTGGTGGGGCAACAGTGTTTTTGTCGACTACGAAAAAGGCAACTGGTGTGAAGGTCTGACTTCCTATATGGCGGATTATTGGCAACAAGAAAAAATCGCCAACGATCGCGGTTACCGCCTCAATGCCCTGATTGGATATAGCGATTTTGTCACAGCCAACCCCAGCAATGACTTTCCCGTTCGTGAATTCAGAGGCCGTCACAACTCCAGCTCTCAAGCCATTGGTTATGGAAAGTCCATGATGTTTTTCCATATGCTGGAGTTCCGTTTTGGCAAAGAAACTTTCAAACAAGCCCTGCAAGACTTCTATACTCAGAACCTCTTCCAAAAGGTGTCCTTCATAGAAATCCAAAAGAGTTTTGAGAAAGTCACCAATCAAAATTTGGAAGGGTTCTTCTCGCAATGGCTGGATCGCAAAGGAGCTCCACAGATTGAGCTCACCGACGTCAAAGTCATGAAGTGGCTGGATGGTTCTTTCAGCACCACTTATGTGCTCTCACAACTTCAAGAAGATCCGTACGAACTTTCTATTCCCGTGGTTTGGAAGCTGGAGTCTGGCGAAGAAATCCGTCAATTGGCGCGCTTGACAGAAAAATCGCAGATCTACTCTATAGTCTCACGTTCGCGCCCGGTGAAAATTTCTGTGGACTCCGATTATCATGTCTTCAGAAATCTGTATTTGGAAGAACGCCCCGCCACTCTTTCTTCCATTCTGGGCAATCCTTCAGTCCATTTTTATTTTGATCCCACCCATGCCGGGGCAGAGTCCTTTGCTCAGACCTGGGCCAAGAACCTTTCCGGAAAAAGTTCTTTCCACACGGTGACGGACTCGTTGACGCTTGCCTCAAATGGAGCCCTCGTTTTAATTGGCGATAAAGAGGTTTTCTCGTCTTTTATGAAAACGCAACTGCAAGAGCAGAGCTTTTCTCTGAATGACAAGACCATGACCCTAGAGGGGCAAGAATTTAAATTGGACGAGACGAGCAGCGTGCTTGTTACCCGGTTAAAATCGAATCCTCAGCAAACTGTCGTCTGGGTTCGCTGGAGCAAAGACAACAACCCTATTGAGTGGGCAGGTCGACTGACTCATTATGGAAGCTTTGGCACTTTGGTCTTCAAAGGACGCCCGGTTGTTTTCAAAGGCACCTGGCCGGTGCTTCAATCACCTTTACAAAGATCTCTCTAAGGATGCCTTGAACGTCAGGGCTTGAATCTTGTCAGTGAAGCTAACATATGTTAGCTTCACTGTATGAATTCTATTTCATACTTCCATCCGATGGCCACCGTGGTTCTTATCTTTCCCTTTTCTTAGGGCAAACAATCATTCTGTTTGCCCCTAGTCCCCCAGGGATCCGTCCGCAGCACGCAATAATTTGAACAATTAATATCTGCCCATCGCAAGAGGCTTAAAGTGAGAATACAGTTCTATATCGCTTTTTTGGTCGCAATTATCTTAAACATCGCTTTCGTTTGGATATGGCCTCCCGGACTTTATTCGCTGGTCTTTTTTATTCCTTTTTTCCTTCTGGGGTTTCGCGACATTCGCCAGAAGCGACATGCTATCAAAGCCAACTTTCCAGTTTTTGGACATCTTCGTTATATTTTTGAATCGATTCGTCCCGAGATCAATCAGTACTTTATTGAATCCAATACCGACGGAAAACCCTTCAGCCGCGAACAACGTTCCGTCGTTTATCAAAGAGCCAAAAAGGTTTTGGATACGGTCCCCTTCGGAACTCAACACAACGTTTACGAACAAGGTTATGAGTTCGTGACTCATTCACTCTACCCAAAACATGTTGATCGGGATTCACTACGAGTCACGGTCGGAAGCAATCTCTGCACTCAGCCCTACTCCATGTCGCTTCTTAATATTTCAGCTATGAGTTTTGGATCACTGTCTCCCAACAGCATCTTGGCCCTCAATGGCGGTGCTAAAGACGGTCGTTTTGCTCACAATACTGGAGAAGGAGGCATTTCTCCGTATCATCTAGAACCTGGTGGCGATCTCATCTGGCAAATTGGCACAGGGTATTTCGGTTGTCGCAATCATGTCGGAGATTTCGATCCAGAACTCTTTAAAAAGAATGCCACTCGTCCCGAAGTGAAGATGATTGAACTTAAACTTTCCCAAGGGGCAAAACCTGGCCACGGTGGCATCCTTTCCGGCAAGAAGGTCACCCAAGAGATTGCGGATATCCGCAATGTCCCTCTGGGAAAAGATGTGATTTCGCCACCTGCGCATAGCGCTTTCTCTGATGCGAAAGGCATGCTTTCATTCATTGCCCAATTGCGCGAGCTTTCTGGAGGAAAGCCTGTCGGCATAAAACTCTGCTTAGGCCATCAAAAAGAATTCGAAGAATTGGTGAACCTGATGCGCGATCTTAAAAGTTATCCCGACTTTATCGTCGTGGACGGCGCTGAAGGCGGTACCGGAGCCGCCCCGTTGGAGTTTACTAACTATATCGGGATGCCGGGAATCGACGCGCTCGTCATCATCGTCGACGCTCTTAAAAAGGCCCACCTCAAAGACCAAATCAAAGTCATCGCAACCGGCAAAATCACCACGGCTTTTGATATCGTCAAGCTTCTTTGCATTGGCGCTGATGCGACCTATGCGGCACGTTCCATGATGTTAGCCCTGGGGTGCATTCAAGCTCTTCGTTGCAACAACAACAAGTGCCCGGCGGGAGTCGCCACTCAAAACAAAGCCCTTTATGATGGCCTTCATGTACCTACAAAACGAGTCCGCGTTAAAAACTTTCATCAGGAAACGCTGGAGGCTGTCGCTCATGTGATCGGTGCCATGGGCGTGGGGCACGTTGAGGAACTCAACAGAAGCCATCTTCACAAAAGAGTCGATGAAAATAGCATTCGAACTTATTCCGATATCTATCCCGAAATCGTTTAAAAAGCGAAAAGGGAGCTTCCGCTCCCTTTTCACACTTCGCTAAAAATTTCTATAAGAGATCTTATTCATCATCCAATTCGTCGTCGCCAACCACACCGAGATTGTATTTTTCTATGCGATAACGCATAGATCGGAATGAGATATGAAGCAGTTTCGCAGCTCTCTTTTTCACGCCGCCCGCAGAGTGAATCGCCTTGATCAATAATTCTTTTTCAATTTGACCCATGACTTTATCAAGATCAACACCGTCATCACCGATTTCAATCTCATTGGACGATGCCATCTTGCGGCCGGAAGCCGTGTTTACCATCGGAGGCAAAGACTCTGGCAAAATAGTTGCGCCCCCTTCTAAAGCCACTGTGCGCTCAATCAAGTTCTCCAGTTCCCGAACGTTTCCTGGATAATCGTACTTTTTGAGGATCTCCATGGCTTCCGCACTGATGCCACCGATATTCTTATTCAAACGCTCATTGTACTTCTTCAAAAAGTGATTGGCGAGCAAAGGAATGTCTTCACGGCGCTCACGAAGGCCCGGAGTTTTAATATTAATAACATTCAAACGATAGAACAAATCTTGACGGAAAGTTCCTTTTTGAACCATTTCCTCTAGGTTTCTATTCGTCGCCGCAATAATACGTACATCCACTTTGTTGTCTTCTGTAGCACCCACGCGGCGGATAACGCGCTCTTGAATTGCACGGAGCAACTTCACCTGAATCGTTAAAGGCAATTCCCCCACTTCATCCAGGAACAGGGTTCCGCCATCGGCGACCTCAAAAAGACCTGCTTTATCAGCCACCGCACCCGTGAAGGATCCCTTCTTGTGACCAAACATTTCAGATTCCATGAGGTTCTCGGGGATGGCTCCACAGTTTACTGTCACAAACGGTCTGTCCTTCAACGGACCATTATAGTGAATCGCCTTTGCGACCACCTCTTTACCTGTTCCCGACTCTCCCGTGATCAAAACATTCGTGGGTGTTTGTGACACCCTTTTGATCATGTCATAGATAGAATGCATCGCGGGGGAATTCCCCACCATGTTCTGGAAGGAGTATTCTTTAACCAGTTCTTTTTTGAGAGATCTATTTTCAACTTCAAGATTACGAGAGCGCAAAGCGTTCTGAATATTCAACCGAACTTCATCAATCTTAAACGGTTTCGTCAAATAGTCGTAGGCGCCCATCTTCATCGCCTCGACAGCCGTTTCGGTTGTTCCAAAGGCCGTGATCAACATGAACACAGTATCTGGGTAGGATTCCTTCACATGCTTTAAAAGTTCAATTCCCGTAACATGAGGCATTTGCAAATCGGAAATGATCATGTCGAAAGTTTTTTTAGCAAGAAGGTCTTTCGCTTTTTGGCCATCCTCAGCCAAAGTGATTTCATACCCTTCTTTTTTAAGCATGATTTCTAAAAACTCGCGAATTGATTCTTCGTCATCGACAACAAGAATTCTCGACTTCATTTATACGCTCCCACGTCCTGTGTTAAATACTATTCTCTCAATGAGCTCTCGGAAAAGTCAAAACAAACTCAGTACCTACGCCCACTTCACTCTCTACAAACACCTGCGCCCCATGTCCCTCTAAAATCTTATGAGTCACAGCTAGACCAAGGCCTGTGCCTTTAGCCTTGGTGGTATGAAAGGGCTCAAACATTTTTCTCTTCGTCGTTTCACTCATCCCACAACCCGCATCTCGAATTCTTACCTGTATTTCTTTTTCACTCGCCAAAGCTCTGACAGAAAGACTTGGCTTTTGCGATTCACCCATCGCCTGATAAGAATTGATGATGATATTTAAAAAGGCCTGCTTTAGCTTATCCCGACGCCCTAAAATGATCAGGCTTGATCCGAACTCTCGCACCTGCTGCACATCTGCACGAACTTGAGAATTCACAAGCATAGAATCCAGAATTTCAGTCAACAGCGGTGATAGATCCACGGGATCCGTCGGCGGTGTTTCTGGTCGCGAATAGTCCAGAAACTCCGTGATCAGATTATTCAGACGATCAATTTCACGAAGTATGATCTTCATTAACTTTCTATCGTCTTCATTATTTACAGTTTGAGTCAGAAGTTCGATGCTTCCACTGATCCCAGCCAAGGGATTGCGAATCTCATGTGCAATTCCAGCGGCAAGCCCCCCGACTGCGGCCATCTTCTCATTTTGGCGGGCACTGTACTCAAGCTGACGAATCTTGGTCAAATCATCAAATAAGGCAATACAAAGTCGAGCTTGCAGTTCCGGGCTATAAATCTTAGATACTGTCATGCCCAAAATCTTGGCTTGAGTTTCACTTGGAGGAGCGTATTTTACGTCTCCTTTAAAAAAACCCTCATCATTTTTAGCACTCGGAAAGTAATCATACCAGTTGGCCTTGCTTAAATCCGCAACACCCAAGATTTGGGTTGCCGAAGAATTCGCTTTTACAATCTCACCGGCCTCAGTGAAGGACACCATCCCCGTAGGAATATTTTCCACCAACACTTCGTTCAGTTCTTGCGCAGAACGAAGACTTAAACCCGTCTTTTTGAGTTCACTACCAACACTCTGAAGCTGTTCACTCAAGTATCCCGAAAGCCCTGCCACCGAGAAGAACGCAATATTGTTCAAGGTTAGAAGAAAAAAGAAACTTAAGGCTTTCATCTCTGGCGAAAACAGCGCCGCCAAAGAAAAGAAGATACTGGTAAAAAGAGCCAGAGTTAAAGCTCCGACACCGCGACAGGCAATACCCGCCAAGAGAATATTCACTAGATGAAGAAACAAAAAAAGCGACTGATTAATTCCTGAATAATAGATAAGAAGGGAGATAAAGAGAGAGTCGAAAACAAAACCTGCAAACAGCCATAAGGGCCGCTGAAGTATTTTCTCCCAATTTGCGAACCAGACCAAATGAAGGGTCAACGCAACGGTAAGAATCCCATAGAAAGGACCCAGGATCGACCAGTTAATAAACCCTTCCTGAACGATGCTAGAGATAATGCTAATCAGAAGAATCAAAACAAAAAGGCTGAGGCGGACAAACTCCACCATCAACCCACTGTTTTTATTATTCTGCATCGCAAAGCTAAGACGCATCTACTGAACCACATCCGCCATATTGAAGATTGGAAGATACATCGCCACGACCAGAACCGCGATAATACCACCAAGCACAACCATCAAAAGAGGCTCAAGCAAGGACGTCATCGCCTTCACGGAAGTTTCCACTTCATCTTCATAGAAGTCCGCAATTTTACCCAACATAATATCCAAAGTACCTGACTGCTCACCGATGGAAATCATTTGCACCACCATATCAGGAAAGGCTTTTTCTTTTCCTAATGGCGCCGCAAAGGTTCTTCCCTGGGTCACGGATTCCTTACAGCGAAGCAAAGACTGCTCAATCACCACATTCCCCGCTGTTTTCGCTGAAATCTCAATCGCTTCAATTAAACCCACGCCCGACGCTAATAAAGTTGACAGCGTTCTGGTCAAACGGGCGATCGCGGATTTTTGAATCACCTCGCCAAAAACAGGGGCCTTCATCAGAAAACGATCAAAAGAGTCCTTGCCTCCATCCGTCTTTATCCATTGCATGAAGACGAAAGGACCTAAAATCAGAATCGCCAAATAGACATACCAATTATTGATCATCGAGTTACTTAAGTTCACCACCAACTGAGTTAAAGCCGGTGGTTCTTTTCCTGAAGACGCAAAGAACTCCATGAATTTCGGAATAATGAACACCAAAATACCCGCAATGACGATCATCGCGACCACGATGATGACCATCGGATAAACTAAGGCTCCCTTCACCTGAGCCTTCAACTTTTCAGACTTCTCCATATAGTTGGCAAGACGCTGCAAAATACCATCTAAGATACCGGCTTCTTCCCCGGCTTGGATCATGTTGACATAAAGTTTATCAAAAACATTTGGCACCTGTGCCATGGAATCCGCCAAACGTCGTCCGCCTTCAATTGAAGTTCTGACCTGCGCGGAGGCCTCGCGCAACAGTCCAGGGCGCAGTCCTTCAGACAAAATTTTCAAGGCGTCCACAACTGGAATCCCCGCATTAATCAGAGTCGCAAACTGACGGGTGAAGATCTGCAAGTCCTTACCCTTCACGCGAGCCGCAAAAAGGCTTGAACTTTTTCCCGCCGCGGGTCGTGCCCCACCAAACTGAACGACACGAACTGGAAGGAGTTGCTGAGCTCTCAGTCGAATGATCGCTTCCTGCTGAGAGGCGGCCTCTAATTCCCCTTGCACCACCTGCCCGGATGCATTCTTTGCCTGATACTGAAATTTGGCCATATTAGATACCTACCTTCTTAAGAAGTTGATCGAGGTTGTCTGGATCCCGAGACACTTCAAATGCCGTTTTGAGATCTACGCGACGACGAATAAGATGCTGTAAGAGAGACTGATTTAAAGTCAAAATTCCAGAGTTCTCTGAAGAGTTTGACATCAAGCTTTCCACACCTTTGACGTCTTCATCCTCAATCAAACTTCGCACCTGCGGTTTCATTAAAAGCACTTCGTGAGCAAAAACTTTTTCACCGGCTAACCCTGACATGGGGTACTGCCCCGATGCCAAACTCAACACTTCGGCCAAGCGAGGAGCTCCATGCTCACCGTACTTTTCCCCCAGCACCGATAAAGCTCGACGAAGAGCATTGATCACCGAAGGCGCTTTCATTGAATAAATCACAAAGAGACCTTTTTCAGCCAAGGCCAAGGCTTCTTCAATAGACGCTTCATCGTCAAGATCATCAAAGACGACCATATCCACGCCCGCCATCAAGCTTTGTCGCTCTTCCTGACGAACGAACTCACCCTTATGATAAAGATAGCAGGCCTTGGCCTCCCGAACCTGAGGAAAGGCTTTCCGAGAGAACACCACCCCTACGAACGATTTTTCTTCACTCAATTTTTGTAAAATGCGATGAAGTGCCCACACCTGCCCCGCTTCGCCAGGGCCCGAGAGTAAGACCAAACCCTTCATACGAAGACACGTTTCCAGCAATGACGGTGGCAACGGAATTTCTTGGCGACTTCCGTCTAAATCCATATCAAGAACAGCCTTCATCGTGCTGTCTTGCTGAAAGAACGAAAATCCAATACGAACGCTTTCAAAAGAGGTCTCTCCTTGCACAACTCCGGTCGTATCCAGAACTGCCTTTTGTTGGCTGTTTAAAAGACTTTGTTGAAGCAGATTCCATTCTGTCATCAAAGCGGGAGAGCTTCTCAAACTGACCCATCCCGAGAGCAAACGAACTCGAGGTTCACTGCCCACGACAAATAAAAACTCTTCCGCCTTTTTTGCCTTTGCCTGCAAAAGAAGTTCCGTCAAACTCATTATGTGTCCTTCACTGATGCATTGAGCACTTCTTCAATTGTCGTTACGCCACGTTTTAATTTAATTAAAGCACTTCGTCGCAAGGTTCTCATTCCCTGCTCTCGAGCTAAAAAGCGCAGTTGCCCCGTGGAGGCTCCTTTTAAAATCGCCTCTTTCATTTTCTCCGTCATGTGCATCAATTCATAAATCGCCGCACGTCCCTTGATGCCGGTGCTGTTGCAGTTCGCACAACCCTTTCCACGGAAAAGCTTGTAATCACCAACTTCCGCAGGAGGAACTCCCAGATTAATCAAAGTTTGAGGAGGCACTTCTACCGGCGCTTTGCAGGACTCACAAATTTTTCCCACCAGACGTTGTGCCACGATCAAATTCACCGTAGACGTAATGATATAAGGCGCAACCCCCATCTCGGTCAGACGAATCACCGTCGAAGGAGCATCGTTGGTATGCAAAGTACTCACAACCAAATGCCCCGTGGAGGCGGCTTTAAATGAAATCTCGGCGGTTTCAAGATCACGAATCTCCCCCACCATGACGATGTCGGGGTCTTGACGCAAGAAGGACTTCAGTGCATTTGCAAAGGTCAGATCAATATCAGGATTCATTTGCACCTGATTGATCCCTTCCAAGTTGAACTCCACTGGATCTTCCGCTGTAGAGATATTTACATCCGGCTGATTCAGCTCTGACAGTGCGGAGTAGATCGTAGTGGTCTTACCGGAACCTGTAGGTCCCGTAATCAGCACCATCCCCTGCGGAAGATTAATATTGGACTTAAAGAGCTTTAGATCATCTTCTTCAAAGCCCAACTTCGTCATATCCAGTTGAAGATTCGATTTATCCAAAAGACGAAGAACAACTTTTTCACCCCATAAAGTGGGCAAAACGCTGACACGAAAGTCCATTTCTTTACCCTTGGAGGTACGAACTTTCAAACGACCATCTTGAGGACGACGTTTTTCAGCGATATCGAGTTTCGACATGATCTTAATACGAGAGGCAATGGCCGCTCCAGTTCCAGAAGGGGGAGCTGTGGCTTCAACAAGATTTCCGTCGATACGGAAGCGCACGCGATATCTTTTTTCGTAGGGTTCAAAATGAATATCAGAAACTCTTTTACGAATCGCGTCCGTCAAAATGGAATTCACGAACTTCACAATCGGAGCGTCATCCAAAGGCCCGTCTTGATCGATGACCTCCGCCGTCGGACCACCAATTGAAAACTCCTCATCTAACCCCTCAACACTCATCGTGTTAAGAGACTTCGTACTAATGCTGCCGCCGTAATACTTTTCAATCCCCGAAACGATCGCACTTTCGGTTCCCACCACCGCCTGAATCCGACAGCGTGTGATAAAACGCAAATCTTCTTTGACGATAATATTACTAGGGTCTGCGAAGGCCACAACTAAGGTCGTCCCCGCCTTCTGCAAAGGAATTAACGTGTTTTTTTCGCAAACGTCTTTTGGAATCAAAGAGATCACACTTTGATCAATTTCAAAAGTATTCACCTCCACACCAGGAACAGCAAAATGCTTTTCTAGTGCGCGAAGGATCTGGTTTTCCTTAAGAAATCCTAATTGAATAATCGCGGTCGTTAACTTCTGACCGGACTTCTTTTGTTCTTCCACAGCCACCGCGAGCTGGTCAGACTTAAGCAAACCTTGCTTTACTAATATTTCACCAATTTTGAGCGAAGACATTGTGGCTCCCCTAGACAAACTTTACTCTAGGGTGCCATTTTTTGTAACTAGGCCAAAGAATAGTTTTCCTCGTGAAAATCTATGAAGGATTTTCCTGCAGAAACTGTTTCCAACTTTCGTGGATCTCTTGCTTGGAGACCTCTGTGATTTTCAAACGCTCCAACCAGAGGCTCGTTAACACTTCCGCGATCAAAACCGGATGCAAGACCCTGAGTTCCGCCCGCTCCGCCTCTTCCAAAAGAAGATTATGGATCGGAAAAAGGTTCAGATCCAAAGCGTACCCCGTCCCCTTCATAAAATTAAAATAGGAGAGATCCGTCAATAACGACTTTTGCTGGGATAAATCCACCACATTCACCACAATACCCGCACTGACGGACTGAAGTGTGAGGTCCTCCATGGGAAGAATATGAAAGCGAACCCCTAACTGCGAACGCGTCAGAATATCTTTTTGCGACTGAAGCTTACTGACATCTCCAATCAGATAAATATCTGCTATTCCCATCTCAACCAAAACAGCAGACACCACGCGAGCCGCTTCATTATCGCCAACGACAAAAGCCGGGGCTCGAATATCCAAATCTCTGGCGTTTGTCACAAGAACAGAACGCATGGACTCATGCAACAGCAGACGCGGATACCAAGAACCCGCTTCTTGAAATAACGAATCGACAACCTCGACGGCCCGCACTTGAGTCGGCAGGACTTTCATATGCGACAACACTTGGGGCGATAACGACGGCTCGACTTTAACTGCGGTTGCTCCCTTCAGAAGTTCAGGGGAAAACTCGGAGTGCACCTCAAAAACCCATCCCCACCCTTTCTTTTCAGAAAGTGTGCGAAGATATTTCATGAAAAAACCCATCCCCTCGGAACGGAACTCAACTATTTTGAGAGTGCTCATTAAAATACCTACGGGCTTTCACCATGTCGTTTTGAATCTGAATCTTCAACTCGTCAATTCCGGGAAACTTCATTTCATCGCGAATAAAATGCAGCAGATAGACTTCGACCTCGACACCATAAAGATGGGCATCAAAATCAAAAAGATGACTTTCAATTTTAATAGGACTTTGACCGTTTTCATGGAAGGTCGGATTAACACCGATATTCGTGATAGATGGATGCGAGTGCCCACCAATCTTCGTCAGAGTGCAATAGACCCCCTGACGTGGCATAAATTCGACATCGGGATGAATGTTGGCAGTAGGGACTCCGATCGTGCGCCCCCTCTGAAAACCCTTCTCGACGTGTCCGCGCAAATAATAGGTTCGCCCTAAAAGTTCGTTCGCCTTTTCGACATTTCCATTTTTCAGCTCTTCACGAATGCGCGAGGAAGACACCACCGCTCCTTGGTACTGAAATGGCGGAATGATGATCAGACGAATGCCTTTTTCTGCGCAAAATTTTTCAAGGAAAGGAATATTCCCAGCCCGATCCGCACCAAATGAGAAATCATGTCCCACCACCAAGGTTTTAGGATGCAATTTTTCAACTAGATAATTCTGTAAAAAATCCTGCGGCGAAAGCTGCGCAAACTCCTTGGTAAACTCTTCGAGAATGACGTACTCAATACCTCTTTGGGCAAACTGCTCCTGCTGATCCTTAAGGTCAAAAAGTCGGAAAGTGGGACGTTCTGGATGAAGAACTTTCACTGGGTGCGGATGAAAGGTGTAAACAA
>JAHRXB010000034.1 GCA_019104905.1 Bdellovibrio sp. | reverse complement strand
AAGAAGACGAGTCCTCTGCGCCTGCCAAAGACGGCAACTACTATTATTCTGCCCGTTACGAACCCGGACAACAATATCCTCTCTTTGTTCGCCGCGAAGGTTCTTTACAGGGCAAAGAAGAGATCTTGCTCAATGTGCCTGAAATGGCTCAGGGTCATGACTTCTATCAAACCACAGGCCCTAAAATGAGTCCCAACCACCAAATGATGGCCTATGCGGTGGATACGGTGGGACGTCGCTTCTTCACGATCTATTTCAAAGATCTTACCACGGGGAAAGTTCTTCCTGATAAAATTGAAAATGTGACTGGCAACCTAGTTTGGGCCAATGACAATGAGACCGTGTTCTATGCTCAGCAACACCCAGAGACCTTGCGCGCCGAAAAGATCTATCGCTACAACATCAAGAGCCACCAAAAAGATCTCGTCTACTTCGAGAAGGACGAGACCTTTTCCTGCTTTGTCTCCAAGTCTCTCTCAAAAAAGTTTATCTATATCAACTCTCAAAGCACCTTGACCACCGAGGTTCAATATCTTGATGCGAATACACCCAAAGAGACTTTTAAAGTCTTTACGCCTCGAGAAAGAGAGCATGAATATTCCGTCACCGATGGCGGCGATCTCTTTTACATCCTCACCAACAAAAACGCCAAGAACTACAAACTGATGACGGCGGATCTGAATCATACCGATCTGAAAGAATGGAAAGAGCTCATTCCACATCGCGAAGACACCTATCTTCAAGACGTGACCGTCTTTAAAAACCATTTGGCCTTGGATGAACGAAAAAATGGATTAACACAAATTCAAATCACCGATCGCCAGGCAAAAAATGCCTTCACCATTCCTTTTGCAGACGAAAGCTATCTGGCCTCCGTCGGCGACAATCGTGAATTCGACACGGATCTTTTGCGCTTTGACTACGAATCCATGCGCCTGCCTCCGTCCGTCTATGACATCAACCTGAATACCCATCGTCAGGAACTGATTAAAAGACATGAAGTTCCTAACTTCAACGCGGAACTGTACAAGACAGAGCGAGTGTTCTTCACGGTTCGCGATGGAACCAAAGTTCCGGTCTCCTTAATCATGAAGAAGGAACATAAGCTGGATGGCACAGCTCCGCTCTTGATTTATGGTTATGGCTCTTATGGAGCCAACATGGATCCTTGGTTCAATAGCGACATTTTCAGTCTGATTGACCGAGGTTTTGTTTTCGCCAAAGCCCATATTCGTGGTGGCTCAGAAATGGGTCGCGCGTGGTACGACAATGGAAGAACCTTCCACAAAATGAATACCTTTTTCGATTTTATTGATTGCACGGAAGCTTTGGTGAAGAACAAATATGTCGATAGCAAGAAGGTTTATGCCATGGGTGGCAGCGCTGGAGGACTTTTAATGGGCGCTATCATGAATCTTCGCCCGGATCTTTACACGGGAATCGTCGCTCAAGTTCCATTTGTGGATGTCATCACCACCATGCTTGATGACAGTATTCCTCTAACAACCTTTGAATATGACGAGTGGGGCAATCCCAATGATCCCAAGGCTTATGCCTATATCAAATCTTACTCACCCTATGACAATGTCGAAGACAAAAAGTATCCCAACACCTTCGTGACGACGGGACTTCATGATTCTCAAGTTCAATATTGGGAACCTGCCAAATGGGTCGCCAAACTTCGCGATCACAACAAAGGGGACTCCGTCATCCTTTTAAAAACAGACATGAAGGCTGGACACGGTGGCGCTTCGGGACGTTTTGATCAGCTTAAAGATACCGCGACGGACTATGCGTTTATTCTGATGATCAATGAAAAATAAAAAACCCCTCTTCGCTCGAAGAGGGGTCTTAAAAGCTAAACGCTCTGGTAAAAACGCTAGGGCGCGTTTTCGACGATAATCAAGGCGCTGAAGGTGTTAAATTTCACCAACTCACCCGTGCGTGAATTTGTCCAAAACTGCTGATTGCTGTACTTCACGTTCCCTTGTTCATCCAAAACCGGGGTTCCATCAACATTCACTTCCGGGACCACGGCCCCTTCAGTTTCTTTGACAAGGTTAAAGAGATTTTCAGCGGTCTCTTTATCCTGGCGAATACAGCCCCCCGAGGCGCGATTTCCTAAATAGTCTTTGTACTTGGAATGAACTTGGTGAAGAGCCAAACCATTGTCGATATCAAAGAAGATCGCAAAGGGCATATCCGAATCCCAAGAGCTCGAGGTGTGATCTTTAGAAAGATATTTGGGAGTATAAAATCCTGTGGGCGTTTGCGACCAATAAGATTTCGCCGGAGCCCCCGTGCACTCTTTGTTCTTGCGACGAAGCTCAAAACCTTCGCGACCTGTTGAAACCTTTGTCTGATGAATCAAATAGCCATTGTCATAGACACGCATGGTTTGCGCTAAAGAACCGTATTCTGATTTGTTGATCACAATCAAATAACGAAAACCCCGCATCCAGGGTTTATTCATAAAGTCCCGTTCAGAAAAACGACCGGAAAAATGCTCGGGAAGTTTAGGAGTCATTAACGACTCAAACTGCACAGTCTCCTGGTATTCCTGCTCGGAATACTTACAGTCATTAAAAGCGTTCTTCACCTTGCCCCAGAAGGACGCCGAAGCATTTTGACTGAAGATCATCACAGTCGCCAGGGTCCCATACTTAATCAGGTTCATAATTACTCCCATATCGAGCACGAGATTTAATAGTCGACAGGTACAAAGCAATTATGTTGCCAACAAAAGGGGCCTCCAGTCTTAAGGAAAAGCCCCTCTGCGTGTCTGCTTTATAATAAAGACATAGGGACCGGGTTTTTTGACAAAAAGTTAGACAGCGCCTTGGCAGCACTCATTCGATCAGCTTGCGTAGGACATAGTGAAGAATACCCCCATTTTTGTAGTATTCTAGCTCCACCGCCGTATCGATTCGCGAGCGTACTTGGATTTCCTGTTTTTCGCCACTCGCTCGAGTGATGATGACCTTAAGGTCTTCCTGGGGCTTCATTCCCGTTTCGACCCCCAGAATATCCAGGGTCTCTGTGCCATCCAAATTTAACGTTTTACGATCCATACCTTGATGGAATTGCAAGGGTATAACCCCCATTCCAATAAGATTAGAACGATGAATCCGCTCAAAACTTTCCGCAATGACGGCATTCACTCCCAAAAGACGCGTTCCCTTCGCCGCCCAGTCACGAGAAGATCCCGTTCCATACTCCTTTCCAGCTATCACCACCAGCGGAGTTTTCGTCTCTTGATACTTCATCGCGGCATCATAGATGGGAAGAACCTCTCCGGAAGGAACATGTTTTGTGATCCCCCCTTCCACACCATGAAGCATTTCATTTTTTATACGAATATTGGCAAATGTCCCACGCACCATCACATCATCATTTCCACGACGAGAGCCATACGAGTTAAAGTCTTTAGACGGAACCCCTTTGCCAATCAAATACTTCCCCGCCGGAGAATCTTTTTTAATACTTCCAGCCGGAGAAATATGATCCGTCGTAATGGAGTCTCCGAGAATAGCCAGAACTCTTGCCCCCTTCACGTCGTGAAGTTTTTCTGGAGCGACCTTCATGCCCACAAAATAGGGCGGATTCTTAATGTAAGTGCTCTCATCCCAGGAGTAAGTCTGCGAAGAGGTGGTTTCAATTTTCTTCCAATCCTCTGTCCCAGAAAACACATTCCCATAACGATTATCAAACATCTTCGTTTGAACCGTGTGATTGACTAGATCCTGAATTTCTTTGGAGCTGGGCCAGATGTCCTTGAGATAAACAGGTTTCCCGTGGGAATCTTCTCCTAACGGCTCCTTCGTCATATCAACATGCATACTTCCCGCCAAGGCATGAGCCACGACCAGCATGGGTGAAGCCAAATAATTCGCCTTCACATGAGGATTAATGCGACCTTCAAAATTACGATTTCCAGAAAGCACCGATGCCACCACTAAATTCCCCTGCTCCACCGCTGCCGCAATCGGAGCCGGCAATGGGCCAGAGTTTCCAATACAAGTTGTGCACCCGTAACCGACAAGATTAAATCCCAATTGATCTAAATACTTTTGCAATCCCGCCTTTTCCAGATAGTCCGTCACCACCTGAGAGCCCGGAGCTAAGGAGGTTTTCACCCACGGCTTCACCTGCAAGCCTTTCTCCACAGCTTTCTTCGCCACAAGCCCTGCCCCAATCATGACAGAGGGATTCGAGGTGTTAGTACAACTGGTGATCGCTGCAATCACCACGTCTCCGTGTCCCAAGTCATAGGAAGCACCTTCAACGGGCACTGCCGATTCATCTTTCGAAGCCAACTTTTCGGGAATCTGAAAGCCCGATATCAGTTGTTGATGAAAATCGTTCTTCGCATTTGTCAAAAGAACTCGGTCTTGAGGGCGCTTGGGGCCCGCCAGCGAAGGCTCTACGCTGGAAAGATTCAAGTGAAGAGTCTCGTGAAAGACGTAATTCTTCTCATCCTCTTCCGAGCGCCAAAGACCCGTTTCTTTGGCATAGACTTCCACCAAAGAGATGGTATCGGCATCGCGCCCCGATAACCGAAGATACTTCAGTGTTTCATCATCGATGGGAAAAAATCCACAGGTGGCACCATACTCGGGAGCCATATTAGCAATGGTGGCTCGATCCGCCAAAGACATCGATGCCAACCCCGGTCCGTAGAATTCGACAAACTTCCCAACCACTCCTTTTTTTCTGAGCATCTGAGTGATCGTCAAAACCAGATCCGTCGCCGTCGCCCCTTCCGGCAGCTTCCCTTCCAAACGAAAGCCCACGACTTCGGGAATCAGCATACTCAGTGGCTGCCCCAACATCACCGCTTCAGCTTCGATCCCCCCGACACCCCAACCTAGGACAGAAAGGCCGTTAATCATTGTGGTGTGACTGTCGGTTCCAACTAATGTATCGGGAAAAGCATATTCACCATGACCGACTTTGGATTGCCAAATTGTCTTAGCAAGATACTCCAGGTTCACTTGATGACAAATGCCCGTACCCGGAGGAACAACTCTGAAATTATGAAAAGCTTTTTGCCCCCACTTGAGAAAGACATAGCGTTCATGATTTCTTTCAAACTCCATCTTCACGTTTTCTTCAAAGGAATTCGGCGTCGCAAACGAATCCACCATCACTGAGTGATCAATCACCAAGTCAACAGGCACAAGTGGATTGATTTTTTTGGGATCCCCCCCAAGAGTCTTCATCGCATCTCGCATGGCCGCCAGATCGACAACCGCCGGAACTCCGGTAAAGTCTTGCATTAAAACTCGGGCGGGAAAAAAAGAAATCTCCCGAGTCAGGGACTTTTTATCCAAACTTAAAAGAGATTCGATATCTTCATGACTGACATGAAGACCATCTTCATGGCGAAGCAAATTTTCCAGCAACACCTTCAAAGAGACTGGAAGTTTTTTTATATTTGCGTGAGAGATCTTCTGCGCATTGAAGATCGTGTAAGTCTTCGCTCCGACTTGAAGCTTTTCTTTTGTTTTAAAACTGTCTTTAGAATGAATATGCATGAGAGAGTCCCCCCTCTCAATTCCAATCTCCGCGCAGTATTTTATCAAGCCAAAAGGCGCCGATTTGAGTCTTCACATCGCTGACTTTTCCTTCGCGAATAAGTCGCATGAGGTCGTCTGGCTTTACTTCGATGACCTCAATAAATTCGCCATGATCCAACTGCTGAGAAGAAACTGTTAAATCTTGCGCGAGATAGAGATCAATGTGTTCATTGGAATACCCAATGACCGGATGAATTGTTGTTAAGAACTTCCACTCTTTGGCCTCATAGCCGGTCTCTTCTTTAAGCTCTCTTTGAGCGGTCAAAATGGTATCTTCGCCGTGATCCCTTTTTCCTGCGGGAAACTCCAAGAACACTTGCTTAACGGCATGACGATATTGATGAATCATCACCACATTCCCATTCGGTAAAAGAGGAATCATCATCGCCGCCCCCGGATGAAGAATGTATTCTCGCACATAGGTTTTTCCGTCAGGAGCTTGTACTTCATCTTGCTCAATTTTCAAATAACGACCACGAAATATTTGTTTTGAGGAGAGCGTTTTTTCTTCTAAATGTTTCATAAACTCAGAATCTCATATGGGGATTGCTTTGTCTCAGTTTTAATCCCTGGACGAAAGATCGCCCCGTCCTTTGTCTAAAAGGTGTATAATGATGGTTGCTCGAGAGTCTTTATTAAAAGATTCTAATAGAGTCTAACTCTCTCTCAGATCAGGAGGATCTTCTATGAGAACTTTGAATAAAATGGGTCTATTCTTATCGACAGTTCTTATTGTTTCTGTTTTCACAGCACAAGATGCGAACGCACAAAGACGCGGAGGTGGACGTAGCCTGTCTGGTGACATGGCGATCGGCCTGGGGATTTCAACAGTTTCCGCAGGACAAGACGATCTAAATGGTGCGATCGACGACGCGATTAACACTGGCGCCAATATCAAATCCCTGGGCAGTGCTTGGGAGTTCTACGCCAACTGGAGTTATCGTTTTAGTGGTACGATGTATGCCTTTGTTTTCCGCCCTTCTTACTTTATGCAAAGCACGGATGGCTCTGGCGGCGCTGCCGGCAGTTACGATTACAAACTCACGGGCTACACGGTCTTCCCCATCTTCCGCCTCTACCCCTTGGAAAACTCTTTCATCAAATTTTATATGCAAACGGGCCTAGGATATGGAAGCTTAAGTGGTTCTATCTCTGCAGGAGCAAAAAATCTTGATTTCAAAGGGAGTGCTTTTGGCGCCATGGGTGGTATCGGAGTTGATTTCTGCTTTACAGACTCGCACTGCCTGACTGTCGAAGGAAACCTTCGCTATATGCCGATCGAAAGAAATCTGACCACAGGTGGCAACTGTTCTTCGGGTGATATCTCAGGCATCAGTCAATGCGGAGGCTCGAGCGAAGTGGAAAGAAACGGCTCGGACTTAAAAACCACCATGTCGGGCGTTCAAGGCCTTATTGGTTACACGATGAATTTCTAACATTTCTTTTTGCGGTAGTTAAAAAGGCCTTCTTCGAGAAGGCCTTTTTTTCTTCAAGATCCCCAGGTTGTCTTTCCACTATTGTTCTAAGGCTGGAAGATAAACCCACTCCCCTTGGCCCTGACGAACGCAGAAAACCTTCACACGCTCTTCAAACCAAGAACCCAGATTGACCGAGCGAACCTTCCGCCCATCCACATCCACAATATGATCATCAAAGACGTGCATGTGGCCTGAGATAATAAGATCAAAAGGCTTTTCTTGATAGGCTCTTTGAACATGGGCCCGAATCATCTGAATAAGTTGAGTCTCTTTCCCTGAAACATGGCGTCCGCTGTATTGACGGCTCTTTGCACTGGCTTTATTGCCGATATGATCCCAAAAACGACCTGGAAGAAGATTTCCCAAGGGTTTGACGTAGGGATGACGAATAATACTGCGATACTTAAGATATTTGGTGTCTTCCAAGTTAATCAAATCACCGTGCTCACAGCGAATGCGAAGACCATCAATCTCGTAATACTGAGCCTCTACAAAAACTTCGACACCCAGTCTTTTTTGAAAGAAGCTTTCGATATGCACGTCATGATTGCCCTCAATATAAGTAATACGCGCCCCGGCTGCTTTGAGCGCCTGCAAGGCCTCGATATGGGCCTTAAACTTATTGGCAAAATAAGAATGCCCACCGACCCAAAGATCGAAGATATCCCCCAGCATGAAGAGATGAATTTCCTTTGGATTTCGCTCTAGCAAAGAACGCAAAAAGCGCAACAGGATCTTCCCATTGCGCTCTTCAGCGGACTTTAAGTGAATGTCAGATAAAAACCAGGCTTCCACTATTCTTTGTTCAAATCAAAACCTTGTTTCTTGCGGATGAAAGCAGGAACTTCAAGATTTTGGCTAGAGAATGGAGAGCTCAAAACCTCGCGAGCCATACGACGAGCTTCTTCCAAAGACTGTTGTTCATGATCTACGTTCATAGACAACTGTTCTGGATTGTTGTGGCGAGCTTTAAGATCTTGGCTTTCTTTGAAAGCACGAGCTTTTGCCAACAACATATCGCGAGGAGACACCGTTGTCTCAACTTGCGGTTGAATCGGAGTCGCAACCTCTTGAGTCTGTTGTGGAGCTTGAGGCATCACATTTTGTGCCGCCTGTGGCGTCACTGGAGCTACCGGAGGAACAACCACAGTTTCAGTCACCATGGAAACCTCGGTTTGCTGAGGTTGAGTTGTAAAGTTCATAACTTGAGATTGCACCGCCGCGATAGGAGGCAACTCTACAGGCGCCATTTGTGGCATCTGTGGCATTGTCGGCATCACAGGCATCTGTGGGAACTGAGGCATTTGCGGCATCTGCGGCATAGTCGGCATCACCGGCATTTGTGGCATTTGCATACCCATGTTCATATTATTCATGCCCATGTTGTTCATGTTCGCAAACTGTGCTGTTTGTTGGTTCAAGAAATTCTGCATTTGATTAACTTGAGCCATGTCGTTCACAAGTTTCACATCATGAGAATCAAAACCTGTTGCAATCACTGTCACACGAACTTCGTCACCCATACTGTCATCAATAACTGCACCGAAAATGATCTCGGCATCTTCGTGAGCCGCTTCTGTGATCAATGTTGAAGCTTCGTTCACTTCATACAAAGAAAGATCTGAACCACCCGTTACGTTGATGATGATACCTGTTGCACCATCAATCTTTACATTTTCAAGAAGAGGAGAAGAAATCGCCGCCGTCGCCGCTTCCACCGCACGGTTTTCACCTTTGGCAGCTCCTGTTCCCATGATCGCAATGCCTTTAGAAGACATGACAGTGCGGATATCCGCAAAGTCCAAGTTGATCAAACCGCGAATATTGATAAGGTCAGAGATACCTTTTACCGCCTGCAAAAGAACTTCGTCGGCTTTCTTGAAAGTCTCAAGAAGAGGAGTTTTTTCAGCCGCGATAGAAAGCAACTTTTGATTCGGGATCACGATCAAAGTATCGACGTTCTCTTTAAGATCTTGCAAACCCGCTTCTGCATGTTTGCCGCGTTTTTTACCTTCGAACAGGAAGGGCTTAGTGACCACACCGATTGTCAAAGCGCCAAGTTCGCGCGCAATCTTCGCAACAATCGGAGCGCCACCAGTCCCGGTTCCGCCACCCATACCCGCAGTGACGAAAACCATGTCCGAGCCTTCCAATTTCTCAACAATTTCATTATACGATTCAATCGCCGCTCTACGACCCACATCTGGATTCGCGCCTGCGCCCAAACCTTTTGTTAGATCAAGACCCAACTGAATTTTATTGGGAGCTTTGTTGGCATTCAAAGCTTGAATATCTGTATTAGCAACGATGAACTCAACACCACTCATGTTGGATTCAATCATCGTGGAAACCGCGTTACTACCGCCCCCGCCGACACCAACTACTTTAATATTAGCTCCGATATTGATATTCTCTTCCAACTCAAACATTTGATCCTCCCCTACGATCTACTCACCCGATAAAATTAAAAAATCTGTCCAAAAAAATCTTTGATCTTCTTCGTGAGGCCATCTAACGACTCACCAAGGTTGACCTCTTGCTGCTGATTATTGAGCAGATCTTTACGCTGTCCCAATGCATGCAACAAAAGTCCTACTGCCGCTGCGAATTCTCCAGCCTTCACAACATCAGTCAACCCGCCAATTTCGCGAGGCGCTCCTCGACGAACGGGAATATCAAAAATAAACTCACCCATCTCAACCAGTCCGTCCAGTTGGCTTGCGCCCCCCGTAAGAACGATTCCCGATCCCAACATCGGCATCAAACCACTCATACGAATGTCGTTCGCGATCAAGTTCAGAGTTTCCTCTGCACGAGCTTCGATAACATCCGCCAGGTCTTTGCGAGGAATGACGCGGGATTTTCTTCCGCCCACACCTTCGACTTCGATAGTTTCGTTTTCATTCACCATAGAAGCCATGGCACAGCCATACTTCTTTTTAAGATCCTCAGCGGCGAACTGCGGAGTACGAAGTCCTACAGCCACGTCGTGAGTAAAGTGCTGACCGCCCACCGGAATTGTCGATGAGTGCGCCACACTTCCATTCACAAAGTACAAAGCGTTACATGCGCCGCCGCCCATGTCGACTACACACACGCCCAAATTCTTTTCGTCATTTGAAATAACAGCTGTGGCCGATGCCAACTGTGTTAGGACAAGGCCCGCAATCTTAAGACCCGCTTTTTCAACACACTTCACGGTGTTATTAATAGCGCTTTGCCCGCCGGTCACGATATGCACGTTGGCTTCCAAACGGATGCCCGACATACCAATAGGATCTGTGATCCCGTCTTGCCCATCGACTTTAAACTCGCGAGGCAAAACATGCAGAACGGTGCGATCTGCAGGAACAGCAACAGCTTTCGCCGCCTCGATGACACGATCAATTTCAGAAGCCGTGACCTCGCGATTTTTAATGGCCACCATTCCTTTAGAATCAAAAGAAGAAATATGCGTCCCGGCGACTCCCACCCACACTTCGGAGACGGAGTAGCCTGACATGAGTTCTGCTTCTTCTTTAGCTTTCTTAATGGATTCGGTGGTGGCTTCAATATTAACCACAACACCCTGGCGAATGCCTGTATTAGGAGCGGTGCCGACTCCGGCCACTTCTATTTTTCCGTCGGGATTGACTGTTCCGATTACAAAAGAGACCTTGGTAGAACCAATGTCCAAACCAGCCAACACCGATGCTTTCGGTTTTGATGTACTCATCCTTAAGTCCTCACGGATGCTTAAACTAATGTTGTAGAACCACCGATTAAAATCATTTTAAAGGGTTTTCAAAGCGGCCAAGCCGGACTTTGATCGGTCCTCCAGACTTAAGCTTAGGGATCCTTACGCAACCTGACAAGGACTTTCTTTGACAGATTCGCGTCTATGACGCGCGCGTCAAACTGGCGGGAATCGAGATAATCAACAACTTGGCTCACTCTTGCGGCCTTCAATGCCACCTGATCTTCGCCCATCTTGACTTGAATTCCGGTCTTGATCATCGTCATCCAAAAACCTTCTTTAGAGTCATAGCGAATTTCAGAAATTGTTTTTTTGCTGAACGATCCTTCAGCAGGAATCTGTTCGATGACGTCGACCGCTTTTTTTCGAAGATCTGTTTTTTTTAAAAAAACCTCTCCTTCCAAAATGGCCACATCAGGAGCTTCACGCGTTTCAACAGGATCCAAGAATCGACCGTCTTGAATGATCGGGACCAACTTGCCTTGCTTCGAAATATACAGAAGTTTGACTTCATGAGGCTGCACCCGCACAGACAAGGTCGCAGGCCAACTGCGCTTGATATTCAAACTATCAACCCAGTTCAAAGAAGAAACTTCGCGAGAAATCGAACTCAGCTTAATACTCCAAAGCGAGAGTCCTTTGTATTTTCCGAGGGACGCCTCGAGATTATCTATGTGAGGCCTTAGAAATTGTTCCTGTCCGGGTTTGTGCCCTTCCAGAACAACCTCAATATTTGCCACATTAAAAAATCCGCGCTGATTTAAATAATAAAGTGAACCCGCTAAAGAAAGAGGAAGAACGATAAATCCAAAGATAAGTTGTACCGCGAGCTTCTTCACTGAAATGTCTCCGCAAATCCTCTGCTGTCGTGATTTTTAGAATATCAAGATCCCCTCCAACAATGAAACCTTGAAGGCAAAACAAGACCTAGGTCCACCATGAATAGCTGTCGTATTCACTAACATTTGTTGGGAACGCGAATCTCTATCCATGTTGTATTTCAATTTTCCACCCGATAGGGGGACATTCAAGGAGATCACAATGAAATTCAGCAGCAAAGTTGTTCTTAATGTCGCGTTGTCCTGTGTCGTGTGTACCCTTGCCGCCGTGGCAATCTCTTCTTCCAAAGTTCATCAACAAGGACGAGATCAACTCGTGGATAAATCCAGAGCCATCTTGTCTCGTCTCGAATCCATTCGTGCCTATGTCGCCACTCAAGGAGGATTAGAACAAGATTTCGCCTTGGCAGTTTCAAAATATCCAGATGGCCAACTCCCCGAAGAAGAACACAAACGACTGCTACGCAAAGTTCCCATCTTCGCGTCGATCGTTGTCGGCTTTGAAAATGCCGAAAGCGACGGATACAAATTTCGCGTTTTCTCGGATCAGCCTCGTAAAGAAAAAAATATGGCCACACAAAAAGAAGGCGAGATCTTAAAAAGGTTCGATGCCAATCCTGAATTGAAAGAGATCGTTGAAGGGAATGACAAAGAAGTCATCGTCTATCGCCCCGTTCGCCTTTCCGAAGCGCAAGGCTGCTTGCTCTGCCACGGAAATCCCGCCAACAGCCCCTGGAAAAACGGCAAAGACATTTTAGGTTACCCCATGGAAAACTGGAAGGACGGAAAACTTCACGGAGTTTTCGCCGTCGCCTCCTCAACAGATCGTGTGGCGCAAGCCGCGACGAACACCACATATTCTATTCTTCTTTGGGCACTCTTAATTACCATCGTTATTCTAGCGATTTCCTATGTTTTTGTTCGCCAGCCTCTGATCGCTCTTGTGAAGTCCATCAATATTCTCAACAAAGCCGGAGCCCAGGTCTCTTCAACGGGTTCAGAAATTCTTGTGGCCAGTCAAAACCTCAACACCTCCGCTGTCAAAGCGGCCGCGTCCTTAGAAGAAACTTCCGCTTCGACAGAGGAAGTTTCCAGCATGGTCAAAATGAATACAGAGCATGCCGGTCAAGCGCGCGATTTAGCACAACAAGCCCAAGAGAAAGCTCGCCTCGGAGAAGCGGAGGTTCGTAAGCTCACGGCCTCCATGGATGGCATCTCGGCCAGCTCAAAAAAGATTGAAGAGATCATTACCGTGATCGACGATATCGCCTTTCAAACAAACTTGCTGGCGCTCAATGCCTCCGTCGAGGCTGCGCGCGCGGGAGAACATGGAAAAGGTTTTGCCGTCGTTGCCGAAGCCGTTCGTAATCTTGCTCAGCGAAGCGCCACCTCAGCCAAGGAAATCTCTACTTTGATTATTGAAAGCGTCGAGAAGATCGAACAGGGGCACTCTGTTGTAATTTCCAGCGAGGCCTCGCTCAAAGCGATCGTCAAAACCATTGAACAACTTTCGACATTGAACTCTGAAATTTCCAGCGCCAGCGGAGAACAAGAACTTGGAATCAGCCAAATTAATAAAGCCTTGAACGATATGGACAAGCTCACTCAGGCCAATGCCGCAGCCGCTGAACAGTGTGCCGCCGCCTCCGAAGAGCTTACGACTCAGTCCACTGTCATGAGTGATGCCGTCGTGCAACTCAATAACATTCTCAGAGGGGAAAATTCAAAAGCTTCCTAAAAACAAAAGGGGCCTTTGCGGGCCCCTTGTATTTTACAGGTGATTCAGAACATCCAGTCCCAGCTTCCAGCCGTCCCCAGCTCCGAGAGTCACAAAAACATCACCCTCTTTAAGAAGACCCAAAACCTTTTGCGTGGCTTTTTCATCGCGTAAGAAATAATGAGCGTGTTCGTGTTTCATTTCCTGAGCCAGCTTTTCACTGTTCACCCCTGGAATCGGGGCTTCTCCCGCAGGATAGATGTCCGCAAGCAAAACCTCATCCGCCTCTTTAAAAGCGGTCGTAAAATCGTGCCAGCAATGTTGCGTCCGCGAAAAACGATGTGGCTGAAAGAAAACCACCAACCGTTGGGCCGGATACTTTTCTCGGAAGGCCTGTAAAACGGCACGTACCTCAGTCGGATGATGCCCGTAATCGTCATAAACTTTGATACCTCTTTTTTCACCTTTATAGTGAAAACGACGATCGACACCTTCAAAGCGTTGCAGTCCCTTCGCACATGTCGCAAAAGGAATTCCCGCAGCGACCCCCGCGCAAATAGCGGCCACAGCATTCAAAGCATTATGACGTCCCGGCACCTTGAGGTTGAACTCTCCAACAAGATGTCTCGTCCCAAGAAGACGATCGCTGCGATACAAAGAATAATGCCCTTGTTCCCCACTCAAGACGAGATCATTTTTCTCGTCAAATCCGTAAAATAAAATACGCTTGGGGAAATTCTCAAAAATCTGGCGCACGATGGGATCATCCCCACAGGCAATCACCTTGCCATAGAAGGGAACCTTAAGAGCAAAATCGTAAAAGTTTTTTTGTAAGTTCTCAAAGGTCTTAAAATATTCCAAGTGATCTGAATCGATATTGGTGATGATCGCAATCTCAGGCGACAACTTGTGGAAACTTCCGTCAGACTCATCCGCCTCAGCCACCAACCATTCCCCAGAGCCTAGCATCGCCGTGGACTTGATCAATTCAAAGCGACCCCCGACAACAATGGTCGGACTCAAATTGGCTTCTAAAAAAATCGCCGATGTCATCGACGTGGTGGTTGTTTTTCCGTGAGTTCCCGCGACGGCGATGCCACGCTTTAAACGCATGATTTCTGCCAAAGCTTCAGCTCGAGGAATTAACGGAATCTGTCGCGCCCGCGCCTCTGAGATCTCAGGATTTCCATATTGAATGGCACTCGAGTATACGACCACATCGGCATCGCCAACGTTGGAGGCCGCGTGGCCCTTAAAAACTTTGACTCCCAATTCTTTCAGACGTTCCGTGTTGGCGTTATCGGCCAGGTCACTCCCTGTGACCTTGGCGCCGATATTGTGCAGAAGCTCGGCGAGTCCGCACATACCAATTCCACCGATTCCGACAAAATGAAATTTAGCGTGCTCTAATTTCATTGTAAGATTTCCTTCGCGATCGTGGTCGCAGCTTGAGGGATATAGAAGCTCTTTATATTCCGAACCATTTCTTCACGCAAAGCTTTATCTTGCCTCAAAGATTGGACTTCTGAAATCAACCTTGCCGGAGTTAAATCTTTCTGCAAAATCATGCGCCCGGCCTTCTTTTCCACCAGACTTTCCGCATTTTTTTGCTGATGGTTGTCAGCCAACGGGAGTGGAATAATGATCGGAATAATGCCAAAAGCCGCAGCCTCAGCAATCGAACTTGCGCCCCCACGACTCACAATGATATCCGCCCATTGATAATACTTTGGCATGTCATAAATAAACTCAAAAGGCTGCACCTCACACGGGGCCCCTTGATACTTGGCAGAAATATTGGCGAAATCCAAAGCACCCAACTGATGCACAACAGAAAGATCCCGAACCCAGTCCCCGCCCGACATCACGGCGTCACTCAAACAATTATTGATCGCACGAGCCCCTTGACTGCCACCAAAGGCCAACAAGTGGAACTTATCATCGGTGTGCGATTCATGAATCGCATTTTCGATTTCTTCGCGCACCGGCATCCCGGCTTGAATAATCTGTTCGTTCTTGAGGTGCTTTTGCGCTTCCGCAAAAACTACAAAACATTTATCGACAAATCTTGATAATAAACGATTGGCCATTCCCGGCATCGCATTGGGTTCCCAGATCGCCGTGTTAAAGCCGATAATACTGGCCGCCAAAACGAACGGCCCCGAGGCATAACCCCCAACTCCAATAACATAAAGCGGTTTCAACTGCCCTAACAAACGAACAGATTGCCAAACGCCTAAAGGAATTCTGAAAAGAGTTTTCAATCTCTGCCACGGACTCTTTACATTCAACTTTCCAGATTCAATCAGATGAAGGGGAAATCCTTCGCGAGGAACAATTTTTGATTCCAGGCCCGTCGAAGTTCCAACGAAGTGGACTTCCACACTGGGGTCTAACTTTTGAATCGCCCGAGCAATAGCGATCCCAGGATAAATGTGACCTCCTGTGCCTCCACCGGCGATCACAATGGTTCTTTTACTCATGAATTCTTCACCTTTGATGTCGTCCATCGAGATCCAAAGCGGCGTGAAAACTTGTCTTCTTCAAAAGAGTTTTCAATATTGAGGATTAAGCCGAACATAAAACACAAAGAAACCAAGGAACTGCCACCATAACTTAAAAACGGCAGAGTTAAACCTTTGGTTGGCAAAAGCCCCATCACCACCCCTGCATTGATAAAGACACTGAGTGCAAAAGTCACTGACAATCCCAAAGCTAAAGATTTTTTAAAGGTGTCCTCTGCTTTGACCGCAATCTGAATTCCGCGGAACACCACAAATCCATACAAAGCTAAGATCATTAAAAATCCGATGAATCCCATCTCTTCACCAAAGACGGCCAAAGTAAAATCCGTGTGAGCCTCAGGTAAGAAGAAGAGCTTCCCT
>JAHRXB010000001.1 GCA_019104905.1 Bdellovibrio sp. | reverse complement strand
CTTCGACAAATTTATCGATGCCAGGTCCTGATGGCGGGATCTTGACCCATTGAAGAAAACCATTGAGTCCCCAAAAGACCATTTGCAAACCGAAAGCCCACCGGAAGATAATCTCGATGTAATCACTCATGGCCTAAGTCTATCTGAAAGGGGACCAAGTATGAAACTCTATTTTTCACCAGGAGCCTGTTCTTTAGCTCCGCACATTGTTTTGGAAGAGCTGGGAATGAGCTATCAAGCCGAATCCGTTGATCTGGCCTCTAAAAAGACCTCTTCGGGTAAAGACTATAACCAGATCAATCCCAAAGGGTCCGTGCCCTCTCTGGAGCTGAATGACGGAGGCCTTCTCACAGAGTGTGCCGTTTTGCTTCAGTATCTTTGTGATCAGCACCCTGAGAAAGAGCTTCTTCCCAAAGCGGGCACCGAGGCTCACTATCGTTGTTTGGAGTGGATGAATTATATCGCCACTGAAATTCATAAAGGTCTGGGGTCTCTTTTCGCTGCAGAGCGAATGTTCCCACAAAATGCAGAGATGGCCCGAGATTTCAAAGCCGCAACACTTAAAATGATGGATCAAAAGCTGAGTTTTTTGAATAGTCACTTTAAGACCAGCGACTATTTGATGGGCTCTCAGTACACGGCGGCCGATGCCTATCTTTTTGTGATTCTGGGGTGGTCGAAATGGCTGAAGGTGGATATGTCAAAGTATCCGTCCCTTTTTGCTTTTATGGAACGCATGATGGGCCGTCCGGCGGTGCAAAAGGCTATGAAGAAGGAAGGACTTCTTCAGTAGGGAAATGATTCTTACCACTGGACTTCGAGAAACCTCCCTGAGTTCTTGCGCCCTTTGATAGCGTGGAATGAAGCGGAGGTTTTTTTATGGACTTAGACTTGGCTAAACTGGACAAAGAAATCGTGAATAATGACGTCTATGATCAGTTGGCCGAGCGTTGGTATGAAGCCCAAGACGATCCCATCGCCTTGCTAAGAAATCAGCACAAACTTGAGATGCCGTGGATCTTGGAGCAAATTCGTCGTCATATTGGCTACCGTTCTGAAGTTCTTGATATGGGGTGTGGGGCGGGATTCTTGGCAAATGACCTAGCGCTGGCAGGCCATAGTGTTACGGGGATCGACCTGTCCACTTCAAGTCTTAAGATTGCAGAGTCGAGAGATAAAACTCATACCGTCCGCTATCAGCAGGGCGACGTATATCGGGTGCCATTCCCCCGAGAAAGCTTTGATGTCGTGGCGGCAATGGATTTACTGGAGCATGTCTCGGATCCTCAAAAAGTCATTGATGAGGCCACTCGTGTTTTAAGACCTGGGGGGCTGTTCTTCTTCAACACTTTCAGTAAGAATCCTCTAGCCTGGTTGGTTGTCATCAAGGGGATGGAGTGGTTTGTAAAGAACACACCTAAGGATTACCATGTATACTCTCTGTTTATCGACCCTAATCAGATACGTTCGTGGTTAGAAGAGGCGGGCCTGCAAGAGATGCAGATCCGTGGAATTCGCCCTATATTCGCGCAAAAGGCCTTGTTTCGCCTTATAAAGACGGGTGTGGTGCCGAAGGAGTTTCGTTTTACGTTCTCTAAGTCCACGTTGATTTCATACACAGGCTATGCGAAGAAGTTGCGAGAGCAGTGAAGAAGACTCAATTTCAAAAATGAAACTTGTGATAAACTAAACAGATGACTATAGATATTTTCCTATGAACATTTCGATGATTTTTCGTTATATCAGTCTCTTGATGACGGGACTCATGGCTGGCAGCTCCTTTGCCTTTGTGTTGGGGATGGGACCGGCGATGGAGCGCCTGACGGTGGGCTCCTATATCGAACTTCATCAGTCCATGGAAACGGTGTTTGTTGCTTGGACGCCGTTCTTTTATTTGGCTCTGACCTTGATTATCGTGACCAATTTATTTCTGCTTCGTAAAGACTGGCGATCTTTAGAGTTCGTGCTGGTGGCATTTGCTTTGTTGTGCATTTTGGATGAGCTTGTCATGACTTGGACGGGGAACCTGCCGTTAAATCGAGTGATTAACTCTTGGCAAATGATGACGCCGCCTGCGGATTGGATTGAAGTTCGGTCGCAGTGGGTTCGTTTCATGTACATCCGCTGCGCCTTATTGATCTCTGGTTTTGGACTTCTTTTGGCTTCAAGTTTCGTTATGAAACGGTCTCAGGTTTCCCACTCAAGTGTTTTTGTTGCCGTTTAGGAAGATTTGATTTTTCTTTGCGACTGTCTTCATCAGTGGAATCCCTTTTCTGAGGGAACTCTCTTAAAAACTTCGGTACGTCTATTTTTCCCGCCGCCGCATAGTCTTCAAGAATCAGCGCTTTGGCTTGGTCTTGAGGCCACTGCAGTTCGTCTTTTAGGTAAAGGTAGGCACTTTCAAAAAGACTCAGTTGTGCGATTCCAAAGGATTGCGCATGACGAATCGACAAGAATTCGTTGAACGCAAAGAACTCCCAAAAGAAGGATTTATCTTCACGTAATTGCGATCGTTGTTTGAATGTGGCAATCAGTTTTTTAAAGGTGCCACTGTTGGCGTAGAGATCCCAAAACTTCGCAAAGCGATTCATTTTTTGCAGAGTCATAAAGTTCATCGTTTTGGTACGAAGAACTTGGTAGGGGGGATGTGTGGCATAGACCATTTCCCACTCTTTATCATGACGAGCAATCGGGGCCCCTTTGAGTCGCTTGAGAATTCCGACTTGGATTTCATCAGGGCCAAGTTCCGCCAAGGTATCAAATCCTCGTGCAAAGCTCTCAAGATCTTCCCCCGGAAGTCCGGCAATTAAATCAGCATGGGTATGAACTCCCGTTTCCGCCGCTAAAAAGCGGAAGTTGTCTTTCACTTTCTCATAGTCATTGCGGCGACTGACAAGACGTGCGACCTCGGGGTTCCATGTTTGAATTCCAATTTCAAATTGCAAGGCCCCGGCCGGAAACTTTTTGATCAACTCGCGAATTTCCGTCGGCAATCGATCCGGCACCATCTCGAAATGCAGGAAAAGGCCTAAATGAATGCGGTCCAGAAAAAACTGAAGGATCTGGGTGCAGGTTGTGGGGCTTAGATTGAACGTACGATCAATAAACTTGAACTGCCGAGCCCCACGCTCAAGAAGTTTTTCGATTTCGACAAGCAAGCTGACTGTATCAAACGCACGCACGGCCTTGTCCAGTGACGAAAGACAGTACTCACAGCGAAAAGGGCAGCCACGAGAAGCTTCAACATAGATGACTCGATTCTGGATGTCCTCATCGTTATAAAATCCGTAAGGGGTTTGAATCAGCTTTATATCTGGCAGAGCACCCGTAATATATTTGGTTGAAGGAAGAAGGCCTTTTTCTAGGTAGTTATGGCAGAACTCGTAGAAAAGGAAGTCGCCTTCTCCTTTGATGGTGAAATCCGCAATCTGACAAATGTTCTGTGTTTCTGTTTCATGGCTGACCTCCGGTCCCCCTAACACAACCACAGTTTCTGGGCTGATCTTTTTAATCAAAGACACTAGTTCCAAAGATTCTTGCGCGTTCCAAATATACACCCCGAGGCCAATAATCTTAGCATTTTGACGCAGCAGCACCTCGGCGACATCGCGAGGGTCCCGTTGGATTGTGAACTCCATGATGTGGGCGCGATCTTTGAGCTCTCCGAGATTGGCCATGAGATAACGAAGTCCAAAAGAGCTATGGGGATAAGAAGAGTTCAGTGTCGTGAGCAAAATGTCTTTGGTCATAGCAAAATATCTTAATGCATGTTGAAAAAATAAGCGAATTGTCTTTGCCAACATGAGGACAAATTCGCTACCATTAAATCGCGGTAATTTTTCTTCAAAGGATTGAAACATGAAAACTGCCATGATGGCGCTTTTACTCATCGCATCCACAGCAACGGCTCACGTTGCTCCTCTAGAAAATTTCGAAACAAAACCGATTCTGGCTGATCTCAAAGATCTGCGAGCTTTGAACATTCCTGTCTTGGCAAAGGATGAGGATGTGGAGGTTGGTTACGCGATTGTAACTCCTCTGATGCAGCAAAGAATCCAAGAGCGCGCCCATTCCGTTGGAAAGTGCGGGGGCTTTGAAGATCTGAGCCAAGATGTGATGCTTCAATCGCGTGGTTTTGATCACCTACTGACAGAGATGGCAAAAACCAAAGAAAAGAATGATCTTTACGAAAGAGCCCCTTTTAAGATTCTTTCTTTGGAAAAGAGCGCCCAGATCGAGGCGGCTTTGAGCGAAGTGAGCGAATCCAACTTGCGCAGCTACGTTCAGTGGCTTTCCGCTTTTCCGAATCGCAACAACCGTGATTCTCAACCGAACAAACACGTTGTCGAAATGAAACAACGTTTGGAAGCGATGTTGTGGAATGCACAAATTCCTTATGAGATTTCAGAGATCACACATTCATCGACAAAACAAAACTCTTTGCGTGTGCGTTTGATCGGAAGTCAGCGTCCCAATGAGATCGTTGTGTTGGGTGGACATTTAGATTCCATTAATCAATCATGGGGCGGTGGCAGTCAGGCTCCCGGCGCTGACGACAATGCTTCTGGCTCTGCGAACTTGATCGAAGCTTTGAGAATTTTGATGGATAAACCTCAACCTCAACGTACGGTCGAGTTTTTCTGGTACGCGGGCGAAGAGTCCGGTCTTTTGGGATCCGCAGAAATTGCGAAACAATATAAGGCCGAGAAAAAAGATGTCGTCGCTGTATTGCAGCTGGATATGACCTTGTTCCCAGGCTCTGGTGAATTGGTGATTGGTAGCATGACGGATTTCACCAGCTCTTGGCTGCGCGATTATCTTAAAGCGATGAACGAGACCTATTTGCATGCACGCATTGTTGACGATAAGTGTGGTTACGGTTGCAGCGACCACGCTTCGTGGAATCGTCAAGGATATGCGGCGTTGATGCCCTTTGAAGCGACTTTCAGCAAAAGTAATAAGAACATCCACACGTCTCGGGATTTGATTTCTCCAGAATCAAACTTCAAGCACTCTGCAGTGTACACTAAGATTGCCTTGGTTCTTGCTTTGGACTTGGCAAACAGTCAGGCTCGTCAGCCATATTAATTCAGGAACATTAAATGCAAAAACGGATCTTGCTCTCGCCAGATCCGTTTTTTTTGTGAACCTCCCTGTCCGATAGAGCAAGGAGGTCCGAAATGCGTAAACAACACTATTTACGTATTCGGCGCATTCTCAGAATTGCTAAAGAACTTCTGATAATATTCTTGTTGATCTTGATGATTATCGCGAAGTTTTAGTATTTAACGAGGTCCTTTGCCGTGACCTTTTCCCAATAAGTAACAGGACTAAGGTCGGGACTTTAAATCCAGGACAGGCATTCACGAATGGGTTTGGCGGGGGCATCTTAGATCATTTTCTCGAGTCTTTTTACGCTGTTTTTTACCTCTTCGATGGTTTCATCATAATTTGAATCTTTTCGGCCCAGCAGATAAAGTGTGTGCTTCCAATAGCCCGCTTTGGGTCCGAGAGTTGTGACGGCGCCGCTTTTTACTTCGTCAAAAACATAGGGAACTGGCAAGAAGCCAAAGCCCGCGCCATCCAGAATGGCTCTCCCCACCACGGACATGATGTCGCTTTCCAAGACGACTTTTTTTCGGGCTTTGATTTCTTGAAAAAACAAATCGGTTTCATGGCGCAGTTTCATTTTATAAGAAGGAATGACCAGGCCCAGTGGAACCGCATTAATAAAATCAGCGGCAGCCGTGTTGCGAGAAATACGGATCTTCAGCTTTTTGAGATTTTCAGAGGAAACAATCAGATTCACGGGCATGCTGGCCGAGGCCAGCTCCTTCACATCCTCAACGTAAATAGGCTTATTGGTAAGAAGTAAATCAATCTCTTCACTGCGCAGTTGCTGCAAGAGAATCTCAGAGGGAGCCGAACTGACGAAGAAGGTTTTTTGGACATCCTTCTTTCTTTCGTGAATCAAAGGGCTCAAGAGATCCGCGATGAAAGGGCGCTCCACTTGATCTGTAACACCAATGCGAATTCTCTGACTGTGTTGTTCGGTCGGAGAACGCAAAGATTCTGCGAACTCGGCAGCAACATCGAAGATCTTTTTGGCATACGCAAAAGCTCGTTCCCCCTCGGGAGTGAGTTGCAGATTGCGCCCTTTTTTTTCAAAAAGTTTCTGATCAATCGAATTTTCAAAGACCTTAAGTTGGGAGCTGAGCGAAGGTTGGCTGATATGCAGGTATTTAGCCGCGTTGCTGACGCCTCCGAGTTTTGCGGTGACGTAAAAATAATACAGGTGGTTGTAGTTAAACATACGGCTGGACCTCCTATTAACAGGGCATTTTTGGCGCCTTTTTGGAACTGGTCTTTTGCTGCGCCT
>JAHRXB010000249.1 GCA_019104905.1 Bdellovibrio sp. | reverse complement strand
ACTTCCACTCATTCCAAGCTTCTGGATTCGTGGCGCGAATGTCGATAGCCGTAAACAGAGCCAAACGATAAAGCCTTGCCCCCTCGACACCTTTTTCACGCAACTCTTGCCACACCTTGGGATCTTTAGGATTTTTACGGAAGGCCGCTTGAGACAGCTCCAGATGATTTTTCACCATCCATTTTACTTCCTCCGTAAAAGTTTTATTAAAGCCGTAACTGCGAAAATCTTTTTCCACGATCGCCACACCTAAATCAGCGTGGTGTTCCGAGCTTTCCAAACCTTTTGCCAAATCATGATAAAGACACGCCCAAGAAAGAATGCGCCAGTCTTCGTTTGTCAGCTTGTTATGGAATATCTTCAGAGGTCCTAATTCAGAGGCCTTCTTATAAATTCGTTTCACCTCACGACATGCCTGCATGATATGAGAGTCAGCCGTAAAACGATGATACTGATCGTGCTGAACGTACCCCACCAGGCGGCGGATCTCGGGAACCAATTTATCAATAAGTCGGGAACGAAAGACACTGACTAGAAAAGGATCTGGCACTGTGACCTGAAGAACTTTTTCTAAAACAGCCCCGCGGCGTTTTGCCAAGGATTTCACTTTCATATCTGGTAAAAGAAGGTCGAGCTTCTCGCGCACCTTCTTTTGCACCAGAACGCTGGAGTTTTTATGTAACACAGATGTGAAGTCCTCAAACTTCTTGAACTCCAGTCTTTCGAGGGATTTTAATTCTTTCTCGGAGGCTTCCGCCACCTCAACAATCCAGTCAGAATAGAAATGCACTCGTGAAAGACCACGCTGCAAATCACGCATAAAATCTTTGTGCGACTTAAATCCCATCCACTGACCAAGATCAAACTGAATGGCATTCGAAAGAATATCGCCGTGTCCCTCAAGATGCAGCTTATGACGAAGACTTAAGAAATAACTGCGATAGTATTGAAGCACATTCAGCGCGTGTCCAGGATGAGTGAATTTTTCCGCGAAGAGTTCATAGATCTGCAACCCTTGTTCGAGATCACGAAGTCCCCCAGGACCGTACTTGATGTTTGGTTCTAAATAGTTCGTGATGGAATCAAAACGACGAGCTCGATTTTTTCGTTCTTCCTTCACGGCCTTGAGAAGAACCTGACGATAGTATTTCTTCCTATTCCAGATCTTTTTCTGCTGTTCAAACAGCTTACGAGCCGCTTCCGGAGTCCAAGGACGCGCTTTCAATAACGCCAGAATATCAAAGGCCTCGACATTTTCCGTCCAGTCTTCGGGATTCTGAGGCATACGATAGCGCAGCTTAAAACCTTGTTCTTGCAGATGATCCACGAATCTTTTTACTGTCGCCTCGTCCCCACAGAAAAGCACATCGATATCAGACTTAGGGCTCAATTCCCCCCGCGCCCAGGAGCCCAAAATCACAGGATGACAAGCTTCCCACTCTTTAGATGATTTAAAAAGCTCTTCAAGTCGAGCCCCCAGCCACGAAGAAAAGTTCTCATTTGAAAAACAAAACACCTGACGAACATCTCCGTCAGGTGTCATAAGTGGTGGAGTTAAAACATCCTGTGCTTGAGCCCACTGTTCTGAAGAAAGGAAAGACTTTAAAGCCATACGTAGTTAAACTTCCTGTCCAGTGCGAGCCACAATCTCTTTCCACTTCGCAATCTGATTCATCGCCTCTAAAGGACTCATCTGCATCAGAGGGAACTTCTCAACTTCGTCCATCAAACTCTGAATCTCTTGCGGCAATTTTGCCGAGGCCTCAATATCATGAGGAACCGTTTCTACAGAAAGCTGATCCAATAACGAAAGCTGGCTTGTCGCCTGAACGCGTTTAGATTCCACTTCACGCAAAAGTCCCTTCGCTCTTTTTGTAACAGAGGCCGGAAGCCCAGCCAGTTCCGCCACCTGAACCCCGTAGGACTTTAATGCCGGCCCCTTCACCAGAGTGTGTAAGAAACGAATTTCGCCATTTCTTTCTGCCACCGTCATGTGGGCATTGGTGATTTGAGCGAAGCTCTGATCAAGCGTAGTCAGTTCATGATAGTGAGTCGCAAAGAACGTCAAAGCCTTCACGTCACTTAAAAGATGTTCTAATATCGCTTGCGCCAAACACATTCCATCAAAGGTGCTTGTTCCGCGTCCCACTTCATCCAGAATCACCAGTGAATTCTGAGTGGCGTTTTTAAGCATTGCGGAGGTCTCTGTCATCTCGACCATAAAAGTAGAAAGACCTTCGGACAGCTGATCACTCGCTCCAATACGGGTGAAGATAGAATCAAAAATAGGCAAGAAAGCCTCATCGCAAGGAACAAAAGATCCCATTTGCGCTAAGATCGCCGTCAACGCAACTTGTCTCATCAAAGTCGATTTCCCGGCCATATTAGGACCGGTCAGCAACAAACAAGAGTGCGGACGAAGCTCAATGTCGTTCGCTACGAAGTTCTTTTTCACGGTTTGTTCAACAACCGGATGACGACTGGCGCGAAGTTTCAAAGATCCATCTTGGGTAAATTGAGGACGAACATATTTTTCTTCAAGACTTAACCAAGCAAGTCCCGCCACCACATCCATTTCACTGCATTCACGAGCCAAGGCCAACAATGCCGGGCACTGATGAAGGATTTCTTTACGGAGAGCTTCAAAGAACTCATACTCAAGATCGGCGCGTTTAGTATTGGCGCTCAAAACTTTTCGTTCCAACTCCACCAACTCGTCCGTGCAATAGCGTTCCGCATTGGTCAGTGTTTGTTTTCTTTGATAGTGGGCAGGAGCCTTGTCTTTATGGGTATTGGTAATTTCAATGTAGTACCCAAAGACGTTATTATAGCGAATCTTCAGACTCGAAATTCCTGTCTTTTCTTTTTCCTCTGCCTCCATGCGCGCAACCAAAGATTGAGAGTGAGTTGAAAGCTCAATCAACTCATCCAACTCGGCAGAGATCCCCTGACGGATTAAGTAACCTTGTTTGGTCGCCAAGGGCGGATCTTCAACCAAAGTGCGTTCAATTTTATAGGCCAACTCGCGAAGAGGTTCAAAATTGGCCGTTCCTCCGCTGGCATGAACAAGAACTTCCAAAGCACTAATTCCCGCATGCACGCTTCCCGCCAAAGCCAGAAGATCGCGACCGTTGCACTGAGGTTGAGAAATTTTTCCCAAACGGCGCTCAATATCACCCATTTGCCCTAGTATTTGTCGAGCGCGTTTAAGCTCAAGAACATGACCTCGCCAAAAATCCACTGCGTTTAATCGTGATTCGATCGCCTTGATATCGCGCAAAGGGAAACTCAACCACTGACGCAGAAGACGACTTCCCGCTGAGGTCTGAGTGCGATTGATCGAGTGAAATAAACTTCCCAATCCTTCGCCTTTGTAGGTTGAAAAAACCTCAAGATGTCGCAAAACAGTCCCTGAAACTTCCAGGCGATGTTCAAGATCTTTTTCAATGAATGGAGACAGTGTCGCCAAAGATTCTTCGCCAGAAAGATTTTTTACGTAAGAGATCAAACGCGCCGAAGATAGTGGCGCCTGATTCTTCAATAGATCATGAGGGGCATCTTCAATCTCTTCATGATAGCTGATAAGAACCCCATCAAGTCCTTTCAGCAAAGACTCGTCCTCTTTTGCGATCACTACTTCGGCAACCGGAAGAATTTGAATAAAACGCAGAAGATCTTTGGTGTTCTTTGATCTAAAGAAAAAAGCCTCGCCCGTTGTCGTATCCAAAAAGCTGATCGACTCATTGTCCAAACTGACGAGATAATGAGGTTTGGTCCCGTCCAGAGTATCAGAATCATAAACCATACCTGGAGTGAGAACACGGGTCACCCCGCGCTTTACAATCCCTTTAGCTAATTTAGGATCTTCAAGCTGATCACAGATG
>JAHRXB010000236.1 GCA_019104905.1 Bdellovibrio sp. | reverse complement strand
AATGGTGGCAACACCAGCTCCATCAACTCCAACGCGTATTCGGCGGCCTATTTGGCGAACTGTCCCTCTGGAGATGAACGAGGAGTCTATGCTGCGAATCTTGTGATTAAAAATAACCCATCTAGCTTCATTCGAGCGGATGCTCATTTGGCAGTTATCTTCTTGTCTGATGAAGATGAAAGAAGTGGTCTTTATGGAAGCCAAGGTTATACGCTGGAGGACTTTGATCATCCAGGAAATTTGATCACGAACGTGAAAAACACCTTGGGTGTAGATAAGTACAACTCACTCAGTGTTCACGCGATTGTGGTGAAAGACCAAGCGTGTTTGAATCAACAAAACAGTCAGACTTTAGATGGCTACGGCCCAACCACAGGCTTGGTCCGAGGAAGTATTGGCAAAAAATATATGGAATTCACAGATGTCGGCTGGGGTAATGCTGCGGATATCTGTTCGAGCGATTACACAAGCCAGCTTGGCCAGATCCGTTCAAAGATCACGGATCGTATCAAAGATGTTTTGTTGAACTGTTCGAATCCGACGGATTTGGTTGTCACTGTGTCAGGAAGTCCTGTTGCACACTGGTTGGATGGGAAGACTTTAAAGTTCAATCAGTATCTGGAGCCAGGCACGAGTGTCAGTCTTTCATATAAGTGTGAGTCGTTAAACTAAACTCAACACTTACGAAAGCATCGTATTGGAAGAGCAAGGAAAGGCCCTTGCTCTTTTTGTTTTTTCCGCCGCAAAAGCCTTTTTGCCTACGGAAAGTACGGCATAAATCAAGAAATCAAAATGAGACATCTTCAGTGGAAAGTTGCTGGAAATTGTTGAACTCTTAGACGACCAGGGGACTCTGAAGCCTTGGCGCGATCAATCTTTTTTGATAGCCACATTTTCGTCGTTTAGTGCTTTAGTCCTGAAAGTCATTTCCGATAAATCAATCATGGGCATGTTAGACAGATACAAAAAAAAAGGTGGCTTCTTCCAACTTCTTCAACTTTTAGAGACTTCACCGACGGCTAAACGTGAGCAGTTCCTAGGGCTCATCGCCGCCGAGAGTCCTGCGTGGGAGGATGCTCTTCGCAAAAGAATCCTTACCATCAACAGAGTTTATAGTTGGGATAGTCAGTATCTGGTCGAGGTGTTCTCTCGTGTACCGCCTTTGACGTTGGCCAATGCAATGCATGGCAATCCCTCTGAGCAGGTCGAGCAGCTTCTTAGTTGTCTGCCGCCGATTTCGCGCAGAAAAATCGGTGATTTGATGGCCGAGTCTAATCCGAATCCGGCGGAGAAAGCGACTTGCATTGCAAAGCTTCTTTCGGAAGTTCGCGGGTACATCTCGCAAGGAATTATCCGTCTTGAAAAAGTGGATCCTGAGTTACTTGTCCCTGAAAATGTCGAAGAGATGTTGAGCATGGGTGGATATACCACTCCGTTGAATTTCGAAACGACGTCTGACAAGAAAGAGTCAGCGCCCTCGTCTTCAGTGTCACCATCTGAGGCCGATCCGGGCACCCAACAGGAAGTCGACTTCTTACGAAGAAAAATGAACCAGTTGGCTTCAGAGGTCAATGCGCTTAAGCATGAAAATTCTGTTCTTAAGGACAAGCTTTCGCAGATCAAAAAGATCGCTTAGAGCTGGGAATCCTATTCAATTAAATCATCAACGGCGTACCACAGGTGCGCCGTTTTCTTTTTCGCCTTTGGTGCTCTCGCTTCGAATTAAAATCTCTTGAAAATGAAGTTCCGACCCCCGGCATTCTGAAGAATTTAAAATGTGAGGACTCTTTGTCTGATTTCGTGAATTTGTCATGTTGTTTTCTCTGAATGAGGCGCATTTTCAGAGGGGAAAATTCAATTTTCTGAAATTCTGTAAACACTTTAGACAAAGTGAGTTTTTTCTAAACCTAGCCTAACCTTCGGTCGATAAATTCTGTGAAGTACGTGAGGTAGAAAATGTCATCGCAGATTTTCAGCATGTTTGTTGGATCGTTTTTGGTTGTCTCTTCAGCAGCGCAAGCGCAGTCTTTCTCAGGGACTCCTCAGCTTGATTTAGAGTCCCAGTTCTATCAAGAGTTGGCCCGCGAATCCGGTGTGGATGTGCCGACAGCAAAGGGCCTTTTTGAGGAAGTCCCAGATGGACTGAGTACCAAGGACATCAAGCCGGATTGTGACCCTCGTCGTTTTGAGGACAGTGTTATTGGCAAGAAGTTGTCGACGGCGCAGTACTATGAGACGGCAAAAAAATATTTTGCGAAATGCTCAGGCGAGTTAACACGCAAATCCACATTGGGTGTTTTGGGGCTTCTTAAGTTCTCCAACTTCCAATATCCTTTCTTATCGCATCCTCAGGTTAAAGAGTTCTTAATCAAACTTCCTGATGGAACTCGTATACCAGGAATTTTAGCGTTGAAGCAGGACCCGCGCCCGCGCCCGTTGGTGATCGTGAGATGTGGGGTGTTTTGCTCCGCCGCTCAAACGGCCTCAATGAAAAGCTATCTGATGCATCTCTTTGATCAAAGCCCTTTCAATGTGCTTATGCTCGCAAATCAAACCGGCATGGACTACATCTACTATAATAAAAAGGTGACGATGGGGGGCTGGTCCGAAGGTTATGAGTCATTGGAGATTGGTAAATGGATGCGCGAGAAGTGGGAATATAAAGATCGCATTTCCAGTATTCACTTTATGGGTATCAGTTTAGGTGGGAATGCGGCGGTGATGGGAGCTGCATTTAATGACAAGTATCTTATGCCAGACGGAAAGAAGATCTTTAATTCCGTGACTGCAATTTGTCCTGTGGTCAGTCTGCGTCCGACCCTAGATCGCCTTTATGGAGGTCAGATCGTGGGACGAATTTTTTCAAAGATGACAAAGGATCATTTCAAGGAAGCGCGCAACTATGTTGAGGATGTTCCAGATCTAATTTCTGATGAGAAAATTCCTTCAAGTCGTTTAGGTATGGCTGACTATATTGGGAATCTTTCTTCGACCTCGTTGCAGAGACGCGGAATTGCAAGTACTCCGCAGACATTCTTTAAGAGCAATAACTTCTGGAATTGGAAGGAAGAAGTAAAAACACCTCTTTTGGTATGGGCATCGAAGGATGATATGGTGGTAAATAATGCCATCAATGCGGAGGTGGTAGAGCATGACGACTTCTATGAGAAATCACCACTGGTGGGAGTCTTGAACTTGAAGTATGGCAATCACTGTGGATTTTCCTCCGCTTATGGAGCTCATGCTTCGGCCGCGGTTTTGAGGACTTTCGTTCTGAATAACAGTCCTGAATTTATCGAGAGCTATAGTAAAAAACAGGAATTGCCATGGACATTTGGTTTCAAAAAATTGAGCTCAGAGTATGAGCATGTAGGACAGAATTGGAACTTCTACTCACAATCGGATCAGGTTAAAGTGACATTCCGTATCTTCAATTGGAATGGTGGAAACGAATGTGGAGGTCAGGGGCCCTGGGCCGCAGATGCTTCATGCACGACTTCACGCGAGTATTGGTTGCCGATCTCATCTTTGAAGTCAATGGGTGCGCGGGTTCCACGAACTGAGGCCGAGGCCCAGGCTTTAACTCGAGAATTCAACACAAAAGTTGAATTTCGTATTAAAGGTCACCCGTTGAATGGTACAAATAGCAATGACTTCTATATGACATGGAGAAGCAACTTCGAGTGATAAAAAGTTCTAGAATCCTAGTGACGGGCTTTCGTCCTTTTCAGGGTGAAAGCATCAATCCCAGCGAAATCCTTCTTGAGTGGATCAAGAAGGATTTTTCAATTAAGCATGGTGTAGACACCTTGCTTCTGCCAGTGTCATTTAATCAGGGTCCATTGGTGTTACTGGAACAATTATCCATCAAGTCCTACGATGTCATTCTTCTGCTGGGACAGGCTGGTGGACGAAGTAAAGTGTCGTTGGAACGAGTGGCATTGAATTGGGTTGAAACCGAGAAGCCGGATGAAGATCAGCACACTCCTCGGCAAGGAATTATTGAGGAAGGCCAAGAGTCAGCACTGTTTTCCCAACTCCCTTTAAGTGAGTGGAAAGAACAGATCGTAAAAATGAATCTGCCTCTTGATGTGTCTTTGAGTGCCGGGGGCTATGTCTGTAACTATGTCTACTTTCAGACTTTAAGGCACATTCAAAAGAATCAGCTGTCGAGTAAGGCCTGTTTTATTCATGTACCCTATTTGCCTGAGCAGGTTGTTGATAAAGGGAATGCACCTTCTCTGGATTTGGAAACAATGAAAAACATTCTTCGTCTGATCTTAGAGCAGTGTTTTGCTCTTAAGGAAGAGCGCAGTTTTTAAGCTGCGCTCTTTGGAAGATTTGAATTATTCAATTTTCGATAGGACTTCTCGGAGTTTGGCTTCGTCTTTAACTCCGACAAATACCAGTTCCGCCCGACGATCTGCAGTCATTGAGCCGGTTGAATCTGCAGAGCCTTTTCCTACAGCGACCACGTTAACGTCTTTGAGACCACCTCTTTGCAGAGCAGTGCGAACTTGATTTGCACGCTGCTCAGAGATTCGTTGGTTGATAGACGCACTTCCTGTGGAGTCGGTATATCCGTGGACTTCGACTTTCTCAAAAAGATCTTTGTTTTCGTTTAGAGCTTTGGCGACACGCGAAAGCTTTTGACGGTCTTTAGTTGAAAGAGCGACTCGAGCGGATGGGAACTTGAACGAAGAGCCTCCAGCGAGACTTGCATAGCTGACATCACGAAGAATGGGCTCTGGTTCTGCCGCGGCAACAGGGCGAGCCGGAGCCACTTTCTCAGGTTCACGCTGAACGGGATTTTCAGTGGCGGCAGTTTGGCGTACGGAGGGCTTGTAGGCTCCGGGATTCCAACCGATTTGCAGATCGACCAGATACATCGTGACGACACTGCCGGTATTATTCGTTAACCCTTGGGCTCGAGCTCCGAGTCGCGCCAGCCAACTGGGGCTTAAATTGAATTCACGAAGAACTTGAAGACCAACGAATTGGGCGTCTCCTTGCTCTGCAGTTAAGAACTTACCTTGTTCAAAGAGATGGTTGGCAACGATTCCGGCTTGCCAGCGACTTTCCCATCGATAGCGAGCGGCTAATTCGAAAGCTCCACCGGTCACGGATGTTTCTTGATTGATTCCGGCTTGGGAGAACTGTTGATTGCTCACTCCATAGCCCAGATCCATCACGAATGGATTTTCGAAGTAGTAGGAACCCAAAAGTTTGATAGAAGCGGGTGTCCCCTCGACGGATCCAACAGTGTCGTAACCGGTGTAACCTCCACCAACTCCGATAAAGGGAAGAACTCCTCTAGGGGCGCGTTCAGCCTCTTCGCGAGAGAACTCAAGGGCACTGGTTGTTGCAGAGTCTTGATTCGCATGTGCAAAGGGGGCGACGCTAAGTAATGCGACTAAGATAATTGTTTTCATGGCAGTCTCCTTTTTTTTCTGACGTCTTTAGTATTGATCTTGTATTTGCTGGGTCAATTTTTACCACGCCTAAGGAACCGAAGTTTGTTGAGATAAATAGCTTCTCCTGGGCGTCAGTCCCTAATTGAAATTACCCTGAAGTAATCTTGCAGTGGGAGGATGGAAGAAGGTGGTCGTTGCAGATGGTCCATATCTTGGTCAGGGGACAGTGGGGACGTCGAGCCTATTTTGAGCAATGATATTTTGTGAATACTCACAGTTCCGATTGTAAAGTTAGACTTGGATTTCGGAGGTGCGCTGTTATGTCATTAGCCCCAAAGCAACCGTTAGTAATCAGAAGAAGTGTTAACACTGAAGTGAAACCATCAGAGGAAAGTGTTCCTGCGCTCAGTCGAGAAGAAGTGACCTCCATGGTCCGCGAGCATTTAGAGTGCTTGTTGAAACTTATCTGTCCATCTCCCAGCGATATAAGCGTGACGGCGGTTCATGGTGAGCGGACGACAATTTTTAAGATCGACTGTAGCCAAAAAAATATTGGAAGAGTTTTAGGTAAGGGTGGTCAGAATATAAATGGACTTCGTAAGTTTGTTTTAGCGATCACCTCGAACCATGGCTTCCGCTCGATTGTTGAGGTTCCTTATCATCCAATAGATGTCTAGGGGCTCGGAGAAGGTCCATAGACATTGTGGACATGAGATCAAAGTGGCCGAGAACGCCTCAAAGTCTCGTTCTGAGTCTTCAGGAAAGAAGAGAATCTCACGAAAGTATATAAGTGCTTCAACTTTAGTCTCGAGGTATGTATGGGGAAGGATCTTTCTATAGGATTGGTTTTTCCGCTGGTGTTGTTATCCAGTGTGAGTTTCGCCGATTGTGTGAAGGTCGACTACAATGCCGTCGGAAGAAAGCCTATTCAAAGTTGCGAGAGGTTGAAGAACGAGTCCCTTTTACCTATCCAATTTGCTCAAGATAAGTCTGTTTGTAAGGACGAAAATCAGGAGAAGTCGCAGGCGGGCCCTCGTCCTGCGGATATTGCTTGTTGTATTGGCAGTATAGGGTGGGAGCTTGTCGGTGGATGCGAAGAAGAGAAAGCCTTTTGCATTGATAACTATGAACCTATGGCCGCCAGTGATTATTCTGGGTTTTGCGGGGCTCGGGGAATGGGTTCCTGCGCCCAGAATCTTGGTGGTCAGGAGTTCCTTTCTATTTTGAATCCACCAGCTATTGGGCACTCACGTCTTATTGTTGCTGAAAAAAAGAATCAACCTGAGTCTATAGAGCTGATCCAGGGAAGTGGACGGACCACAGTCTCTATTCCCGAAGTGAAGAGCGAGTGTGATTTGGGACCAATTTGGCTGCGCGACAATCAGGCACAAGTGGATAAATGCGTGGTCAAGTCATTGACTCCGTCGCATCAAGTGCCAATTCTTCTTTCTTGTGGGTATTTCAGCCCGAAGCTGGAAAAGTGCTGTTCCAATTACAAGTTTCAATGGGTGCAAGTCAATCGTGGTTGCGCTGAATGTCCACCGCCACCACCGACGTTGAAAGACAGCGATGGACGAGAAATCAATACTAATTGGAGTAACTAGTAGGGGGATTTATGTTGAAAGTAGCCACCGCAATCTTCGCATTTTTTTTACTTGGACATGGAGCGTGGGGACAAGTGAATCCTTGTGGAGTAAAAACGGGACGATGTCTCATCACTCCCAAAGTTTCTATCTATAACACCAGCGGCGCTGTTGCTTGTAAGAAACCCTTCGGAGAGAAAGATCCATCCAAATGTTTGGAAATAGTTCCTGGGAATGGAGCCAACTATGCAACTCCTATCTCTGCGACCCCATTGGTGGGGATGATTCATTGGTATCGTCTTTCTATATCGAATGTCTCAAATAAAACTCAGACGGTGAAAGTCATTCTTAAAGATCCGGTTGCGAGAATGGATTGGTATGTGATCACCTCCTCGGGGCAGGCAATTGCCGCAGATGCGGACAATCAATTGAAAATCAACTCGAAGGTCAGTGAGGGGCAGACGCGTCGCCAGCTGAAGCCATTTGAAACGGCGGATTTGGGTTTTGTGTTTATGTGCGGAGTGAAGGGCAATACGCAAGCGGACTGTTCGATATTCGCGGAGTGGAGTGATGTTGGCAGTAAAAGCTCTGGGCAAAATGCATTGACGCTTCTTTCCAATAACTATTCATTGAGTGCTTTTAATTCATTTCTACCTTTAACAATTTCCATGCTTTCAGAGCCGCAGTTTCTCATTCAAGTAGATGAGGACCAGGGGGCGATATCGGCCAGCATGAGCTCTGCGGCTGAGGTCTATGGAGGCCATGGAATCATCAATCAACGATCTTCAATGCCGATGTTCTTATTTAATGGGGGAATTCCATTTTGACGAGTCAGTCAGCGATTTCCCAGAGACTTAGAAATGACAAGGGTCTGTCGATGGTGGAGGCTTTGATCGGTCTTGCTATTGTGTTGATGGGAGCCGTCGCCGTTTCGAAGCTCTCGATATTGGTTTCTCATCAAAAAGGAAACATCGTTAAGAACGAGAAGGCCAAGGCCATTGCATTGGCAACGGTCTCTCATGTGGCTGGCCTGGACTATCAAAGTATCGTTGATATCTGTCTTGAGCAGAATGTTCTGAATCAGACGAAAACTACTTTTGCATGTGAGCAGCCCTTGGGAGGGCATTCAAAGTCAGAGGCCTCGTACCTGTTGGTGAACAGTTCACCGTTGCGACTTCCCTCTAGTGAGGATGGCGCAGAATCCTACTGTAGTGAATTTGTTAGTTGCCGATTTCTATTTGATTCATCTTTGATGGAAATCAAGTTGAGAACAACCTGGCGTTCAGCTTTGACAAGATCTAGGGAATCCTATGAAGTCACCTTCCGACGTCTTCCAAATTAGTGATCGACGAGGCCTTACAATCATAGAGCTGATCTTTGCCGTGATGGTTTTGGGAATATCCTTGGCTTCTATGGCGGCCTTATTTATTCAAACCTCTCAAAAAGAAACTCAGGTAGTGAAATTCACGGGACGTAAACAAGATATTCTGAATTTGGGTGATTTTATTGATAGGCATATTCGACGTGAAAAACCCGCAGCGAGCTTCTTTGTGGGACGTTCAGATGAGTATCCCTTAGGTCCTTTCGTTTTGCCTTTGACGGATAAGTGTTCGGACCTGTCGGCGGGCGCTGGCTGTAAGGACTCGCAGGCCCTGATTATGGCGTCCCGGGATATCCATCAGACCGCTCTGGTCAAAACAGTATGTATGATAGGGACCAACAACCTCCTGCTTGACGTTGAGGGCACGGATTATGGAGTCATTAAGAAGAACGGCTCTGTTTTAGAAGTGACAAATGCAAACGAGAACGGATTTCCATCGGGACAAATAGATTTAAACGTAAACTCTTTGGTGCTGATTCAAGGTGCGCAGAATTCGATTGCGCTGCAGGTTCAAACTCCTCCCCAGGTCTATAATGTCAGTTATGATGAGGCGACGGAGACCTTGTCGCCAGCGGAGTTGAATTCAGTGAAGTCATGTTATGAGGGGTTGAAGAGGTATAAGAGTCGAAGTCTAGTGTCAGTGGCGGTGCGACCCGTTGTTTTGAGTGGAGTTACATCCGGCAACCTTGGAGTAAACCCAAGTGAGTACTTTGATCAATTCCCGGGAGTCGCAAGCAACTTCAAGATCTTGAGTCTTGGGATGGATAGTCGAAATTTAAAAACAGCCTCTTTGTTGGAGTGCCAATTTTCAAATGGAAATTTGTTTTGTGATCCTCAAAAAGAGATTTTAAAGATGAATAGCGTTGTGCATATGAAGCTTTATCTTGATTTCTATTCCAACAAGTCCAAGACTTCTATAAAGACATTTGGCTTGAATGGGTGCGTTTCGGAACTTCCAATATCCAGTTGTGAAACTCTTTTGCTAGAGAATAATTATTGCGTTAGTCCCAGCTGCCACTTCGATGAGAATGGTTTGTGGGACTCCGGCAAGTTTCATCTGTCACATATTGATTTCGCGAAAGCGATAAAAGTTGTATTCGAATTTGAAGATACTATTGGCGGGAAAACTCAAAAGGTATGGGATTCGCTTGATCTACAAATGTGATGAGTCTGGCAATATGACACTTCAGTTGGTTCTTTTGGCCGTGGTGGGATTTGTATTATTCAATGTCTCAACGGCTCTGCTTTCTACTAAGAACCAAGCCCAGAGGGCGACTCATGGAGCAGAGGAAAAGAACTTAGTCGACGCGGCATCCGAAACTTTGGTGCAAGCCGTGAGAATGGCCAAACTGCAGTACTTTCTCAAGACCATGAACTGCACAAGGGCAGTAGGTTTTGAAGAGAGTATTATTAAAGGGCATCAATGCTCTGAGGTTTCAGATCTCAGTATTTTTAGGCGAGAAGATTGGGAAAACGCGAACTCTTTAGGGAGTGAACTGAATTATAAACAGTCCTTGCGAATAAAATTCGATGGTTCGACTTGGAACCCCGAGCAGCCCTTCATGACGACGCAGATTTCCCGCTTAGAAATAAATTACTATTTTTTGGGGGCTATTCCGGATTCTGAGAGACTAAACTTTTCCATCGTCATTAACGGAAGTAATCGGGTGGTGAAAAAAAATGTCTGGATACAGTCGGGCAATAATCAACTTGTTCAGACCGACTCGGCGGATGGGCTTCTAAAGAGCGCCAGGAAAGACACTTCATTTCCCTGTAAGTCAGATCAGTGGGGCTCGTTGCAAAAAGTGGTGGGTAGTCAATGCTTGAGTTTGGGAGATGTTGGAGCGGGACGTGGCGTGGCCATCGTCGATGGTGAGTATTATCTTCTCTCGCAGGGGACGGGGCAAGTCTGGCGAATCACTGGAACAAATGAGAGAGAACTTATACCAGCGCAAGGGCGCGGCCGTTTTCCTAAGTACAATCAGGAGTCTCTTCAAGGAACCTATGACATCACGGTTCTAGGAGAGTTCACTGAAGAACCGGAGGTCTACTACACTTTCGGAACTGGAATGGGAAGTCAGCTAGGATATCTAGATCCAAACACGGGTGAGCGTGTGCCTGTGTGTTCGTTGGGAGAACTTAATTACGGTCTGGGCTTTTCTGGATTGTCTCGAGCATTTGTCTCGGACAGCCTCTTTTCAGGGAAGTCGTTCTCAAAAATGAGATGGGCGCAGTTCTATCTGAAGTCGCAGGCCAGCGGTAAGTTGTTTGAGCTTATCGTGGTCTCTGTTCCGGAGGGGACATTGGCACTTCCAGCGCATAAAAAAATTGGTCAGCGGGATGTTTACTGTCATCTTAAACCCCGGGAGGATATGGAGTATGAGTTTAAAAGAACCATGGGATTTGAGTTGAAAGATACTTACCTAAGGTACGGATTTTATTAGGACTAACGCCGTAGACATTGAGGACATGCGAATTGTTTTCGGGTTTGTTTTTTTGGGACGTTTTCGAACTGAGTTGGACAAGGATACCCTTTTTATATGACTCAACATTTTGTACATATCGATGCAGGGAAGCTGAAGGATGTTATTGGTGGCAAGGAGATGTCTCACGCTCAACTTGCGCAACTGATGTCTATTTCAAAAAAAACAATTCAACGTTGGGTTAATGGACAAATCACCCGAGTCCGTGTCGAGACCATGGATAAGCTTTCCGCAGTGTTGTCCGTGGAAAAAGAAAATTTAGTCAAAGAAGAGTCCGTCATTAGTCGGTCTTGTCGAAATAAGGCTGTTGATGAAGCTTTAAACGAAGAGTTTTTCACTGCCTTCTACATCACAGACAATCTTGAACCCTATTTAAGAATTCTGCGCTCGTTTCCTTTGCATTCACTTCCCTCTTCTCAACAATCCGAGGTTCTTATTCAGCTTGGAACGCTCTCCTTGTCTCTCTGGCAGATTCGGGCGGGAGTGATCTACTTAAAGGAAGCAATTAAAATCTGCAAGGTGACCGAAGACTATCAAGGGTTGGTGACTTGCTTGAGTTGGATGTCTGTCGCCTACAATCTATCTGGCCAATTTGAAACAGCTTTGAAATTCAATTCAGAAGCTGAGTCGATTGCAAAGACACATGACTTCACCGAGCGATACCCTGAAATTTTCTATAAGACGGGACAAATTCTGTTTAGTATGAATCGCTATTCTGAAGCGAAAAGCTATGTAAAGAAATCCATTGTTTTGGAATATCATGGGCAAAATGTTAATTACATCAGCCAGGTAAATCGCTACATGCAGCTTTCTTCGATCTATCTGAGCATGAGATCTTATGAGAACGCTTTAAAGCACTCACTTCGTGCTGTCAGAATTGCTGAGAAAAAAGGATATTTGAGAGGGCAAATCAGCGGTCTTCATCAGGCGGCAATGGCCAGCTTTTTAGAAAAGGACTTTGAAGAGTCGAAGAAGTATTTCCATGAAGCCAAGAAAATTGAAAAGTACGTTCAGGCCAACCATGAAGATTATCGCAATCTTCGAGTTGAGTTTATTTGGCATTTAAAAACGAAAAACTTTGAGGCGGCTCGACTGAATACAATTAAGAGACTGCGCTTAAGTCGAAGACTGTCTTTGGTGAATGCAATGGTGAAGCTGGATTATCTTTTGTTGTCGAAGGCCTCTGGCGGAGTCATTCCCTTTAGGAAGTCTTTCGAAAGTTCTGCGGAAGAAACGTTTGTGAAGTATAAACAGGAACACCAGTTGCAGATCATGAAGAAGATTGCTCAGCTTGAATCAGGGACTGACTTCGATGATCTTGTAGAGTGTATTTCGTTTTAGTCTAAGATAATATTTATTCACAGGTTCTGAATGGTCTCTCCGCAGAGGGGGACATGGTGGACCTGTTGATCTCTTTTTCTCGCCGTCAAGGGCGAGTCTCAAATAGTGTCAGAGTAATAAAATAAATTTAGATGTCGATAAATATGAAATATCATCTTAGATGAGAACATCTCCGGGGGGAATGATGAATAAGCTCAATAAGAAAAATCTTTCTTTTGTCGCTGCAGGTATTTTACTGATAGTGACTTTTCAAAACTGTGCAAAGAGTGGGTTCGATACTGGAGATCTGAGTTCGTCAGCCTCTGATCTTAGTCCCACGACACCTCGAGGTGGTAGTACTTCGGGAGGCGCTGGCTTTTGGGGTGGGTCCGGAGGAAGTACCACTTCAGGTGGCAGCACGACTTCAAGCGGCAGCACCACGTCAACGGGATCGAATGTTTCAAACTCCTCTTCATCTGGCACAGCGGCTCAAGTTGCTGCGACTCCTTCGGGAACAAATGAAGTTAACAATGGACAAAGCATTTCCAACCAAGTGTTTAGTACCATGAATCGTTCGTGGTCATCGAATTCAGGCAAATGGAGCGGCTATGTTTTGAATTTGAGTCTATTGAATGATGGTGCGGATAAATCGAGTGGCAAAGTGTACATCTATATTTTGAACAGCAATAAACTTTGCGTTCATAATACTCGAGTCGATTATAGCTATGCTTTTTCTGGTGGTTTTGCCCAGGCGGGAGGCACGATCACTTTTGCTGGCGGGCAAAAAGTGATGTCGGATGGATCGCAGTTTGATGATGCCGAGTGTGCGTCAATGAATGTAGCCCTTAAGTTCAGTCTTTCCGGGTCTCATTTGGCCTTGGGGGATGATTCCACGAATTCTGATTCGACATCGTTTTACTTAGTAAGCACGCGCGAGCAGATTGCTCAGATGTTTAATAAAAAGTGGAAGGTCGTGGGGAACGAGACTCAGACCATTGAGTTTGTGACCGGCAATGCTGGCGGTAAAGTTCTTTTCTATGAGAACGGAAACCTAGTGTGTTCGGCGCTGGTACAGATTGGTGGAAATGAGTTTAACGGCTCCGTTCAGGTGGCCTGGGCGGAACAGAGTAACTGCAAAACGATGGAGGGCTCTTACCACTATGGGTATTCCGGCGGTGCTCTGACATTGCAGGCCTTTTCTGGCCCAGCTAAAGAGAATGCCTTTAACCTTACTTTAAAGTAGAAGCTATGACACGAGGCAGTTTAACGAACTCTCTTGTAATTGGAGGAGTCGTTACTGCATCCTATAGGGGATGAACAAGACCTCTCTGGAAATTGTCAATGTCTTGAAGGCTTCCTTTGCCGAGAAGCAGGCGCGCAACCAAAGATACTCTCTGCGCGCCTTTGCTCGTGACCTTAAAGTTGAGCCCAGTTTGCTTTCAAAGATTCTTCGTTCAAATCATCGAGTCACATCAAAGATGATCGCTCGAATGGCTCCGGCGCTAGGGCTTTCGGTGCTGGAGGTTCGTTCTTATATAAAAAGTATGAGGGATGAACGCGAGATCGAGAAAAAAGAAAAAAGGGCAAGATATGATGAGTTCGTCCCCTTTAATCTGGATCATTTTAGATTTATCTCAGCTTGGTATCATGTAGCGATACTGGAACTTTTTAATCTCAAGAGCTTTAAGGCTTCTCCGGCATGGATCGCTGAACGATTGGGAATTGAAGTTGCTCAGGCTGAAGAGGCTTT
>JAHRXB010000226.1 GCA_019104905.1 Bdellovibrio sp. | reverse complement strand
TCCTTGCCCAGACTCATTTCTTGTTATTGCAATTTGGAGGCACTTATTATGTCAAGACGGGGAAGTTTAATTCTCACCGGCCTTTTCGTTCTTTCTGCGGGATCCCTGGCTCAGGCAGCAAGCATCAGCACGACAATTCATCATCAATATCAAGCCCCGCGAGCGTTGGGGATGGGGGATGCTTTTGTCGCGGTGGCGAATGATTACTCGGCGATCTTCTATAATCCGGCGGGTCTGGCTCGTCGTGAAGATGGGCAGATCAATCTTTCACTCGGTGTGGCGGGAACTCCGGGGGCGATGGATTTCTATAATGAGTACAGCGATATTGAAAAATCTGGAAAGTCAGAGTCCGACAAACAAACGGCTTATCTTGAGTTGATTCAGAAGCACTATGGCGATGTCTACTCGATGCGTCTGTCACCACTCGAGGGAGTGTGGGTTCGTCCTAACTGGGGTATGGCTTTGATCCCTGTGGATGTGAGTGTCGAAATGGCCATGCATCAACAGGTCGGGCCGACGATCAACGCGACTGTTTACGCGGACACCACCTTGGGGCTCGCTTATGCAGATGATTTAAAAGGTGTGGATCACGGTCGTCTTTCGTGGGGAGTGACCGGAAAATTTGTTAATCGTGGGTTTTTTAGTAAATCCATCAGCGCGGCAGATCTCGCCAATAGCAGTGAGATCGTGAGTAAGAGTGATCTATTAGAAGGATATACGGTTGATGCGGATCTGGGTCTTTTGTGGACGCCGGAGCTTCCTGATGAAGGAATTTGGTCGGTGATGCGTTTGGCGCGTCCTACTTTTGGTGCTGTAGTTCGGAACGTGGCCGAGATGGGTTTTGGACAATCCATGAAGCTTTTAAATAAAGAGGCGCAAAACGGAACTCCAGAGAAACTTTATCGCGTTGTCGATCTGGGAACTCGCTGGGAATATCCTTCGATGTGGATTTTCGGGGGACGGGGCGTTTTGGATGTGCGTGATTTGGGTCATCCTGATTTTAACTGGAGAAAAGGTCTTCACCTTGGCTTCGAGTTTGATTGGACTGTGACGACTTGGTGGAAGGGACATTATCGCGTCGGACTTAGCCAAGGGTTTTGGACGGCCGGTCTGTCGGCAGAGTTAGGTGTTTTCAATCTGGACGTGGTCAGTTATGCGGACGATGTCGGCACCAAGAACACCCCTGTAGAAAGCCGTGTTTATGCGACAAGATTGAATTTGGATTTCTAAAAATTAAAAGAATTTAGAAATAAAAAAAGGCTTCCTTTCTGGGAAGCCTTTTTTGTTTGGGCACTTCTTAGTGAGTTTTCCACCATGCAATCAATGCATGACCAATGTCCTCTGATGAACTGGTTGAAAGGTCAATGGCAGGAACACCGGGAGGTGGGTTCTGGATTGCTGAGCTGATGGAGTTACAGATATCTTCATTGGCAGCAGCGCTCCCGCCGCAAGTCGACTGATAAACGGTTTGAATCGAAGAACCAACGGCTTCGACCGTCGCAAGGGTCTCTGCTGTCGGCGTTCCATTGAGATCATTTAACAAGTTAGTGATCGCTCCCTGAATCGCCGCCGCGTCACAGGTCTCAACTCCACCAGAGCAAGAGCCCAAACTTGAAGCGGCGTTGCTCAGAGCCGTCGCACTTTTTGCCATGGCTCCTAAAAGAGACAAACCTGTTTGACCGGAGAGAGCGCAGGAACTCGCGGTGCTTGATGCCAGCGTCAAATCACCAAAATTGAGAGTTCCCAAGAGTGCCGTTGTACCGTCCCCTTTACTAATCGCATTCAGAGCGGTTGAGAGCTTCTCGGGGCTTGTGACTTCAGCAGCAATAAAGCCGGCAGCACAACGAAGAGAGTAGGCTTGAGGTGACGTCAATCCACTGATTTTGCTCATACAGGCATTTGCCGAGGCAGCGTCTCGGGCATCATCGAGGCAAAACTGGGCTTCGGCGATCATATCTTTTTCGGTCTGTTCCGCTTCACATCCTGTGAGTAAAGCGCTCAAACTTAATGCGAAAACAATGGCTGCTGATTTGTTGAACTGCATTTAAAAATCTCCTTCGTCAGAGTCTGGAATGACATAGATACTTATCGGAATCAGGAGGAAGGTCTTAACTCATAAATAAGACTGTCTTGGTCTGAGACACGAGAACCTTCCTTCTAGGGTTTTAAACTTTTAAAGGTATTTGCGTAGCGGCTTTTCACAAGCGCAATGTTTTGTTCCAGCCACTGTCCTAAATTGGGAATTTCACCTTTTACAAAGGTGCGATGATAAGACGCGATCCACCCACTCTGGGCAAGAAGGTAGGCTTTGAGCTCAGAGCTGGAAAGTTTTGACAGAGAAACAGAGTCCTTAGTGCGACTTCGAATAAGGAAATCGCGATTCTGAATTTGGATCGCGTGATAGAAAATCGGACTGTCATTCCAAGTATATTTTTTTACCTTTTCTAGACGCTGACTTTGAGTCCATGAAGGCTGTTGCCAAGATCCATAGCTGACTCCAGGGCGACTCAGCTCTTTGAGTTCCAGAATATCTTGACCCTCTGGCGCTTGAACCAAAAGCCAGTAGCGTCTGAGGCCACCACTGCCTCCGGTCTCTCTGGGGACTTCGGCAATGTCGAGGATTTCGTAAGCTCCCAGAACTCCCGTTTTGGAGATTTCAAGAATGAAGCCTTTTTTTAGTTGCGGCGAAAGTGGGATCAGTTCGTCGGAGGGCAGGAAGTTTTTGCCATTGGTGTTCTTTTCCAGATTTTTCTTTCTTTTCTTCTCGAGATTTGGAAAGTGGGACTTTGCAACCGGAAGGGGGTCTTTTTGTCCATTCACGACCTGAAGATACTCTTTACTGAGATCCTCCAGAAGTTTTTTGTCATTGAACGCCAAAGCGACGGCCGTAAAGTACCGAAGAATGTCGTATTCGATGGGGCAGACGCCGCTATCATCGAGATCATTAAAGACAAAACGAGTTTCTCCCTTAAAATCAATGAATCCGAAATTTTCCGGGTGTGCGTCCCCTAAGCAGAGAATGAGATTGGGGGAATCGTTAGTCTTCGCAAGATCAGAGTAATAGGTATTTACAAAGGAGCGAAAGAACATCAAGGGCCCTTCCGCCAGAGCCCCCTTCATCTTCTGTTCGAAAGCCGAGGGCGAGAGGTGTTTGTAGGTGTCACTAAAGAGAGCGGGAGGGACGCTCGTGTCTTTAAAGGCGATATTCACTAAGCTGGTCTCAGTGGATTGAACCTTTCTTGTTGAAGGAGCTGGTGGCGTGAATTCAGACTTTGTGACTTGGGCAAAGAGGGGCGGACTGACCAGAAAGAATATCAAAAGGCTTAAAGTGAGTTTTTTCATACAAATAGTATCGGCTTCTTAGGACAGGGCTTAAGGCCTTGGATCTTCGTCGAGGTCAGAGTGTGCACCAAGTTCAAAAGCAGGACTCTCGACTGTATTTTCCATCGGGTCTCAAATTGAGCCTCTTCAGTGCCGATAAGAATCTGTAAACCCACGCGAGGTATCTATGAAAAGGATTTTGTGGATCGCGCTCATGCAGATGACTTTCTTACTGACATTCACTTTAGAAGTGAATGCGCAAGAGCGACGAAGTTTTTATAGCGGCGCACGTTGCCAAGCCATGGGCGGCGCTTGTATTGCCGTGACCAATGATGAGACCGCTCTTTTAGTGAATCCCGCCGCTTTAGGGAAGCTTCGTGATTTTTACGGAACCGTCTTCGACCCAGAGTTTGAGTTCGGTTATCACACGCAAGGATTTTATACAGATAAAAGTTTTTCTAATCCCTATTCTTTAGAAGATATCGCGGCATCTTTGAATCAAAAACGAGAAGCCCACTACCATTCCAAGCTGCAAATTTTTCCGTCGTTCGTCGGGCGCAATTTTGGTATCGGTCTTTATGGTAACTATCTTTTGGATGCGGAGATGTCAGCCGACGGTTCTACCATTAATACTTATTACCGCAACGACATTGCTTTTGTTTTGGGATTCAATTTCCGTCTTTTCGATGGTCGTATGAAGTTGGGATTTAATACGAAACTCATTAGTCGTATTGAGGTGGATAATCCAACGCTGAGTGCAGCGGGGCCTTTGAACTATGAGGCCATTGCCAGTGAAGGTGTGGGCTTGTCTACGGATGTGGGACTTATCTTGGCGGCACCCTGGCAATATATTCCCACTCTGAGTGCCGTCGTCCGAGATGTTGGCGGCACCAGCTTTGATCAGAGTAGTGGTGTCCGAATGAGCACAGCGACTCGTCCCAATTTGATAAAACAGGATATTGATGTTGCCGCTGCAATCTTTCCGATACACACCAACTCTGTGAGATCCGCATGGACTATCGAGTACCGTGGCTTATTAACATCACAAGATGAACCTGATAAAGCCAAACTTCTTCATGGCGGTCTCGAATTGAACTTCGGGGATGTGTTCTTTTTACGTGGCGGGTATAATCAGAGATATTGGACAGCAGGGATGGAACTCGCTTCAGAGCATTTTCAGTGGCAATTTGCAACGTACGGTGAAGAAATCGGCACCGTGGATAAACCAACAGAAGATCGACGTTATACCTTTAAGTTTGCGTACCGATTTTAAGGATGAAGCATGAGATGTCTTAAAAAGTTTTTAGTCGTTTTCATGAGTTTAGTGCTGACCACCTCTTGTGGACAGCCGAATGTGTTGACGGAATTCTCGCAGACTGATTCCGATGAAGCTCTTTTCATCGAGGCGCAGAAGAAGATTGATAATTTGGAATGGCAGGCCGCCATTGATATCATTGAAAATGATATCAGTGCGGGGTATCGGGTTCGCTCGGATGTTGTTGAAGCGTTGGCCGGGGCTTATGTCGGCAAATGTGGTTTGACCTTCTTGGATCTTGTTTCTGGAATGACGAATTCGCCGTCTTCAAACATATTTCCGTACTTTATGGGAATTTTTAAGGACATGACTTTGCTGCCGGACTCTTGTGAAACTGCTATCGGATTGATTGAAGGTTTAGGAACGGTTTCTCAAAGAACTCAGGATCAGAATTTGTTTTTGGCTATTTTGGGTATTGCGCGCGTGGGCGTCACTTTGAGCTATAAGTTGGATCAGGTGGATCATGACGGACTCCCAGACGCCTCCTACAGTGTTTGCGAAGACTATACGGACAATGGGGATGTTGATGCCCTCGACAACAATCCAAGTTCCCCTTGGGTGATGGCGCCTTTGAATATTTATAAAGTGATGCCTCGTCCTTTGCCAGCACCGACACATTTTTTAAATGATGCGGACATGCGAAAAGTGGTCGCGGGATTAGGGCTGGTCTTAGAAAATATGACGGCCTTGGGTGCGGCCATTGGCGGAGATAACTCAGTAATCACGTCTTTGGAAAGCTTCAAAACTCAGTGTCAGACACAGGCGGGAGTGTCCTGTGAAATTACCAAACCTGCCGATGTAAATAGTGATTTAATGAAGTATGCGTTTCGACTATTTTTGGACACCTCTGATGTGGGCTTTGGCTCTTGTTCTTTGAGCACTCCACTTCCGGACGGAGCGACCATTGCCGCTGCGGTGGCGGCGGATGTAGATGATGATGACGATGCGATCACGAAATTCGATGGTGACACGGATATTAACGTGGCGGGAATTTGTTGCCCGGCGCGAATGCCTCCAGGATATACGCCATGATGAAATGGATCTTTGGACTTTGCGCAGTTTTAATGTCTCAGAAGGTTCTCGCCGACGAACTTTATGAGCCCTTTCGTTCCTTGAGATCTCTTGGAATGGGTGGGGTTGTGATTACAACTGTGGACAACTCGGCGGCGCTGTTTAATAACCCCGCAGCTTTGGGGCGGGTCGAGGGTTTGGACATTCATTTGATGAGTTTGAATTTCGGTGGGCGAGCGATCACCACGGAAGATATTACAGCAATTGAAAATATCGATCCGAATGATCCGTCAACTTATAATGGATTGTTTGGAAAACGATTTAACATCAAGGCGAACGGTGATATCGCCGTGGCGGTGCCTTATTTCGGGGCCGGATATTACACAGACTATGAGCTGTCTTTGGAATTGCATAATCCAGGTTATCCCGAATTTACGACTTACTTTAAAAATGACTCGGCTTTTGTAATTGGGGGAGCTTACCCCGTAGGACCGCAAAGTTATTTGGGAATGACTTTCAAGAGAATGAATAGATGGGGAGGCAATGTTCAGGAATTGGGCCTGACAACGATCGCCAATGCCAATGATATTCAGGCGGTGATGGATCAGTTCCAGAATAAGGGGCAAGGGTATGGAGTCGATCTGGCTTTTTTGACTCAAGTTTCTGCGCCCTTAAACCCAACTTTGACCGTGGTATGGCAAGACGTGGGCGACACGGCTTTCACGAAAACAGGCGGAGCCGATGCTCCTCCTCATATTCCTCAAAATCTTTCGGCGGGGGCAAGTCTGGGAGTTGATTTGCCAGGTTTGGACTGGGTGATCGCCTTGGAAGGGCGTCATCTTTTGGAGCCAGATGTGCAAATTGGTAAAAAGCTGCACATTGGAACTGAGCTTTCGTTGCCTTTTTTAGATCTGCGCGCGGGCTACAATCAAGGATATCTCGCCTATGGGGTGGGACTTGATTTCTTTATTTTCCGTCTTGATGCTGCAAGTTACACCGAAGAGTTAGGGGTTTACCCCGGTCAAACTGCCGACAATCGCGTCATGATAGGACTCAGTATTGATTTAAGCTTTGATGCTAACTTCAAATTCACCGATAATAGCGGCAAGAAACGAAAACTAAAACAACGCCGGTAATTCAAAAATGTTGCAAGTGATTCCGATTGAAAGTCGATCTCAGATTTCTGAGATCTTCGCTAACTATAATCCACGAAGCCAATCCTGGCTGGTCTCGGACTTGCGCACGAAATTTGAACTTCAACAAAAAATTCTGGGCCGCGAAGGTCAGTATGTGGACGAATCCGTATTGCGCGCCAGTGATCTTTGGAAAATTCTTTTAAAGCGTCTTGATCCAGGGCTGCGACTGGTCAGCGACCCCTTTGCTCGATCGTTGTTAAGGGCCATCATGGACGAGAATGCGGAAGTCCTGGGTGTCAACTCGTCGGCGGAAGACACAGTTTTTTCATATATCGATCAAATGGCGGCGGTGATTTTCCATCCCGAGGGCACTTCGCGCCTCGAAGAATGGTTTGAAAATCATCCCGAAGCGATGAATCGCTGGAAGGATTGGTATCTGCGTGCGCGCTTCTGTGCGCTGAAACTTATGCACGAACACCACGTGATCACGGCGGATTGGATCACCTCCTATTTACAGAATTTCAATGAACTTGAAAGAGTCTGGAACATCCCGCTGATTGTCGATTTAAGTGGGGAGATTTCCAGAGTTGAAGCCGAGATTTTGCGTGTTCTTTCCCGCACTGTGGACGTGATCGTCCTTGAGCCGAGTCCGACCTGGAAAAAGGATTTTCACTTTCTTCTAAAACCTTATGAGGATTTGCGTGCGCAAAGTCAGAAGGTGATTTCCCTGCCGTCACCTCAGAGGCAGGAAAAACAAAGGGACGTTCTGCGTTTTTCAGGGATGCTGGCGGAAATCAAGCATAGCGTAGGACAGATTCGCCAGTGGTTGGATCAAGGCCATTTAGCCGAGAACATCGCGGTCATTGC